>DATFSI010000132.1:0-19082 GCA_035262705.1 Candidatus Acidiferrum sp.
TCCGACGGGATATTCTCCAAACAAAACCCCCGACTTCGTTTTCAAGGCGGCGTTTGATCCAGGTTGGGGACACTATGAGGTATACGGAATTGTGAGTACATTCCGGAACCGCGTGTATCCGTGCTCGGTGGTCAGCATCCCCGCGCCGGTAATGAGCAAGGCGACTGTAACATCTGCCGATGGAACGGTATACACCGGAACGTACAACAGCCAGGTTTTGACGGGAGCGGGCGCGCTCGTCAGTTCTTGCACCAACACCACTCCCAGCGCGGCAGCAGCGTCCAACGAGTCCATCACCGAGGGCGGCGGCGGATTCCACTTCCATGGTCCGTTGTTCCACAAGAAGCTGGATGTCGGAGCAACCGGCGCATACGGTGTGGGCACAGGGAGGTTCTACTCCGCGCAGCTGCCTGACGCGACGATTCGTCCGGACGGCACGCTGGTGCCGATTCACAACGGCGCGTGGCTGGGCTCGCTCGAATGGCACGTCAGCCCGAAGTTCGACATCTACGGTTACGTAGGAGGCGAATACGCCGCACGAGCAGCCTATACGGGCTACGTTTCGAACGTGGGAACCAGCGCGACGATACCGGTGACGCTGACCGGCACGCCGGCTGTTGGTTCGAATGATCCCCTCACCATCCTTTATCCTGAAACGCAGACCACGTGGAAGACTTCGACCAGTGGGATCGGAGGCTACGGCTCGCCCTTTGCGAACAACTCAGGCTGCAGTACAGAAACTGCCGCGGGCGGAACGAGTGCGCCGGGCGGTGGTTTAACCTGCCACGGTGACACCCGGTACATCTCGGAAGCGACCCTTGGCTTCTGGCATAAGCTTTACCAGGGCGAAAAGGGCCGCGTACAGTGGGGCGTCCAGTATTCTTATTTCTACAAGAATGGGTGGTCAGGAAACAATTCGTCCAACGGCGTACCGTCACCAACCGCCATCACTGTCTCCCCGCATGCCGTGGACAACATGGTGTGGACATCCTTCCGCTACTACATCCCTTAGTTGAGGCCAGTAGTTAAGTACAAAGCAGTTCCTCAAGGGGCAGCTCGAAGGCTGCCCCATTTTTCTTGACCGGAAATCGAAATTAGGTAATCCATGCACTTTCAATTGGTTATAGGAAAAAAGGGAAATATTTCCAATATTTAACAGACTCTAGAGTGGTTGTAACAATTCTGTAACGCGGCCGCCCCAGACTGGCCGTACAACACGTAAGCATTGATCTTGCCAGGGAGACTAATCTCATGAAGAGACTTGCTTTGCTTGCCGTCGGCCTCCTTACCTTGGGTGCCATCACCTTCGCTGACAATCCTCTTCTGATTAACGGGGCGGGCGCTACCTTCCCCTATCCGATTTATTCCAAGTGGTTTGACATGTATCACGGGAAGAACCCGAACTTGCAGTTCAACTATCAGTCTGTCGGCTCAGGCGCGGGCATCAAACAGGTCACCGAAGGCACTGTGGATTTCGGGGCCACCGACGGACCGATGAACGACGATCAATTGAAGGCTTATCAGGACAAGCACGGGTCGGGCATCCTGCATTTTCCGACCGTTTTGGGCGCAGCGGTGCCAACCTACAACGTGAAGGGTGTGACTTCCACGCTGAATTTCACCCCGGAAGCGCTGGCGGGCATTTTCCTCGGCAAGGTGACCAAATGGAATGACCCAGTGATTGCCGACGCCAATAAGGGAACGAATCTCCCCGCAGAAGACATTGTGGTGGTACACCGCTCTGACGGCAGCGGAACCACCTACATCTGGACCGATTACCTTTCGAAGATCAGCGACGAATGGAAGAGCAAGGTGGGTAAGGGCACTTCTGTGAACTGGCCCGTGGGGCTCGGTGGCAAGGGCAACGAGGGCGTGACCGGGCAGATCAAGCAGACCCCCAATGCCATCGGCTACGTCGAACTGATTTACGCCGTCCAAAACAACATTCTCTACGGCACGGTCAAGAATTCCTCCAAAAACTTTGTTAAAGCCGACCTGGCCAGCGTGACCGCGGCTGCCGCTGCTGCGAGCAAGGAAATGCCAGACGACTTCCGCGTGAGCATCACCAACGCATCGGGAAATAACGCCTATCCGATCGCCAGCTTTACCTGGCTGCTGATTCCGGAAAAAATTCAGGACGCGGGGAAGCGCGACGCCATCAAGAACTTCCTAAAGTGGATGATGACGGAAGGGCAAGGTTCGGTAGAAGCGCTTTCCTACGCCAAGTTGCCCAAGGAAGTTGTCGCGAAGGAAGAGAAGGCCATCAGCAAGATTCAGTAGCAAAGATCGAAGAAAGAGACGTGGCCACAGTAAATCCAACAATGCCGAGCGCGGGCCCGGTAGGGGGCTCGCGCTCGTTTTTTTCCAGACTGCGTGATGGAGACGAATTCGCGCGGCTCGTGACACTTGTGTTCGCGGCAACGGTGGTGCTGATCACCGCGGCGCTGGTTTGGGAGTTGTGGATCAATTCGGTTCTGCCACGGCAGAAGTTCGGCTTGCACTTCTTTGTAACGCAGACCTGGGACCCGATCATGGACGAGTTCGGGGCCCTGCCGTTTATCTATGGAACGCTGGTAACCTCCGTAGTCGCGCTACTGATTTCGGTGCCCCTGGGAATCGGTGCGGCCATTTTTCTGGCGGAGCTCGCGCCGCCGAGCGTCTCCGACACTTTGCAATTCTTTATTGACCTGCTAGCCGCGGTGCCCAGCGTGATCTACGGCCTGCTGGGTGTCTTCACCGTGGTGCCCTTAATGCGCACCGTGATCTATCCCCTGCTGAACAAGCCATTTGGATTTCTGCCGATTTTTAAGGGGCCTTCCTACGGCGTGGGTTTTTTCACCGCGGGAATCGTGCTGGCCATAATGGTGATTCCCTACATTATTTCGGTGTCGCGCGAAGTGCTGCTGTCCGTGCCGCGGGACCAGCGGGAGGCCGCCTTGGCGCTGGGCTCGACGCGCTGGGAATCCACCTGGAAAGTAGTGGTGCCGTTTGCCCGCACGGGCATCCTGGGCTCGATCTTCCTGGCGCTCGCGCGCGCCTTGGGCGAAACCATGGCTGTGACTATGGTCATCGGTAACACACCGAAAATTGCCGCTTCGCTGTTCGCGCCTGGCTATTCGATTGCCGCTGTGATTGCCAATGAATTCACGGAAGCGACTGGGGATTTATATTTGCAATCTCTGATTGCCCTGGGGCTCGCGCTGTTCCTTCTCACCTTCATCCTTAACGGGCTGGCGCGGCTCCTGATCGTGGTGACCACGCAAAAAGGAAGCGGGGTGGCCGCCTAATGGGTAGAAGGCTCCGCTGGCGTCGATTTGTCAGCAACTTCATGTTGGCCATGACTGGCGTATGCGCGGGCGTCTCCGTCCTGGTGCTTTTTCTGATTCTCGGCTACCTGTTGTTTAACGGCGGAACCTCGATCAATTGGGATTTCTTTACCAAGCTGCCTAAGCCGGTGGGAGAAACCGGCGGCGGAATGTCCAACGCGATTGTGGGCAGCGGGAAAATCCTGCTTCTGGCCTCACTGTTTGGCGTGCCCATCGGGTTTCTCGGCGGCATCTACCTGGCGGAGTTCAGCGGGAAAGGGACGGCCTCCGTCGTGCGCTACGCCGCGGACCTTTTGAACGGCGTGCCCTCGATCGTTATCGGCATTTTCGCGTACAGCCTGGTGGTGCTGCCCTTCAAGCACTTTTCGGCCCTTGCCGGCGCCTTTGCGTTGGGGATGATGATGATTCCCATCACCCTGCGGAGCACGGAAGAGTTTCTCAAGAGTGTGCCGAGGATGCTTCGTGAAGGCGCCATGGCGTTGGGCGCGAGCAAATGGAAAACCATCGCGACCGTGATTGTACCGGCGGCCTACCGCGGTATCCTGACGGCCATCCTGCTGGCGCTGGCTCGCGTGGCGGGGGAGACGGCGCCGTTGCTGTTCACGGCTTTTGGAAACCGCTATGAGAGCCACGGCTTTTCGCAGCCGACGGCTACGTTGCCGGTGATGATCTACACGTATGCGGTGTCACCCTATGAGGACTGGCACCGCCAGGCTTGGGCGGCGGGATTGGTGTTGCTGGGGCTGATTCTGATCATTAATATTCTGGCGCGAACGATATTGTCCCGTGGCATAGCGGTACCGAGGTCTTAGAATGCAAGCGTCGACCAAGCCGGAGCTTTCCGTGAATATCGTGACCAATGTAACGACTCCCGCCGCCCGCGAGACGGCCGCCGCGCTACCCATGCGCATGACCGTTTCCAAGGTGAATTTTTATTACGGGACGAAGCAAATCCTCTTCGACATCAATATGGGCATTGCCGACAAACGTGTGACCGCGCTGATCGGGCCTTCAGGTTGTGGCAAATCCACACTGCTGCGCACCCTCAATCGCATGCACGAAACGGTGAACACCTCGCGGCTCGAAGGGGAAATCCTGCTGGATAGTCAAAACATCCTGGCGCAGGATGTGACCGCGCTCCGCCGGCGCGTGGGAATGGTCTTTCAGCGGCCGAACCCCTTCCCCAAATCGATTTTCGACAACATCGCTTATGGACCGCGCATCAACGGCTACAAAGGCTCGCTCGCCGACATCGTCGAGAAGAGCTTGCGCAACGCCGCGCTGTGGGAAGAAGTGAAGGACCACCTGCACAAGTCGGCGTACGAGCTTTCGGGAGGGCAACAGCAGCGGTTGTGCATCGCGCGCGCGCTGGCCGTGGATCCCGAAGTGCTCCTGATGGACGAGCCGTGCTCGGCGCTGGATCCCATCAGCACGGCGAAGATCGAGGAATTGATGGTTGAGTTGAAAAACCTGACCACCATCGTGATTGTGACCCACAACATGCAGCAAGCCGCGCGCGTCAGCGATTTCACCGCGTTCTTGCTGACTGGGCAGATTATTGAATTCAACCCGACGCCGCTGCTATTCACCACGCCGGGGGATCCACGGACAGAAGCGTATATCACGGGACGCTTTGGATGAAGAGGGCAGCATTACCAGTTGCCAGGCGGATGTAAAGGGATAAAACGGAAAGCGGGAAGGCGCGATGGAACGTCACTTCGAAAAGGATTTGAACGAGCTGAAGGAAAGGCTGTTGTGGATGGGCAGCTTGGCGGAGCGCGCCGTGCACCAGTCCGTGCACGCGGTGCTGGAGTCTGACGAGCAATTGGCCAAGCGCGTCCTGGAAGAAGAAGATGCCATCAACGAATTGCAACTGGAAATTGACGACCGCGTCGTGCAGCTACTGGCCCTCCACCAGTTGATGGCCGCAGACCTGCGCCTGGTGTTGGCGGTCTCTCGGATCAACAATGACCTGGAGCGAATCGGCGACCAGGCCGTGAACATAGCTCAGGGGGCGCTGCGCATCCTGCGCCACCCTCGCGTGAAGCCCTACGTGGATTTGCCGCGTATGTCCGAAGTGGTTGAAGAGCAAGTCAGGAATTCGTTGAACGCGGTGGTGCGGCGCGATGTGGAGCTTGCGCAAAAGGTGATGTCCACCGACGACCAGGTAGATCACTATCGCGACCAGATTTTCCGCGAACTTCTTACCTACATGATGGGCGATTCCAGCGTGGTGTTCCCCGCATTCGAGTTGATCCTGGTGGCCAAAAACCTCGAGCGCATTGGCGATCACGCCACGAATATCGCCGAAGACGTCATTTATATCGTGCAGGGGCAGGATATCCGGCACCCTTCCGTCGACCGGCGGTAAATTTTCATTGCTGAAAAACTTGCAATTGAGTCCCTTAGCTCGCGGCAGCGGGCTCAGGAGGACAGGTCCTGACGCTTTGCGCAACCCCATAAGCCAATCACAAACAAGGAACTGACGGCCGAAAGTGCCAGGCCCGCGGTGCGGTCGGGAGTGCGGGCAAAGCGAACCTCAATTTCCGATGCCCCTGCGGTGACCGGGACAATCATCTGGTTCACCTCGTCGGGCCGCTGCGGGGTGATGGTGTGGCCGTTTACGCTGACTTGCCAGGCGGGATAGTTCAACAGGCGCAAAGCCACGCGCGCAGGCGCAGGCGATTCCACGCGCAGGCGATAATCCTGTGGCTGCCAGGATTCCTCCTCAATTTTAGCAGCGGGCGCTGGTGCCTCCGCATCCTCCGTGGAAGCGGGCAAAATGGCGGCCAGCGGAGCGTGCTTCGGAAGGTCGAGGTGATCGTCGCCGAGGGGATCGTATTCATCCACGCCTTCAAAGCCCGTTCCGCTGTCAATAGCGGCCATCTGTGTGGGCATTTCGTCGGGATCCCACCACGTGTTGCGGGCAAGAAAAACCCCCAGCGGGACAGCCAGAAGAACAAAGAGGCAAAACCACAGCCAGCCGCGGCGGCGCTCAATGGCCGCAGCGAAAAAGCAGCATGCGACCACCGCCAGGAGAGACATCCAGCGCCAGGGAAACTGTACGAACCGCAACTTGGGAAGCAAATTCCAGAGCGGCAGTGTAAGGCGCAGCATAAGGAAGCTGGCTGCGGCGGCAAGAAGAAGCAAGGTGCGCCAAAGGTTTTTGTTTGACGTTTCCCGGGAAGAAATCCGGCGCGAGGCGAGTGTTGTAACCGCGGCCAGAAGGATCAAAAACAAGGCGCAGTAGGAAGAGATATAGTTGAACCAGGTGTGCTCGACATCGGAGATACGCGTAAACAGGAAATTGTCCGCCGGCAGCAGGCCGCTCGAAAGTGCCTGGCCGATGTTCACCCAACGCTGTTCGTAAGCCGCGGGAAGCAAATAAAAGCCGGTAAGGCCCAGCCCGAGGGCTAGGCCCGCGGCGCCACGCGCGGCAATGCGCCAGGACTTCTGGGAAAAAGCGGCCCACGCGAAAAGAAGCCCCATGGAATAGCTGACGATGACGCCGGCGGGGGCGTTGCAGAGCCAAATCGCGGCGAATGCGAACGCGAAAGGCGGAACTGCGGATAGTTTTGTTTTTTCTCCGGGCAAAAAACCGGCGAGGCGCAAGGCAGCCAGGAGAAACAGAGGGAAAAAAGCGCAGGCGAGCTGCTCAGCAAAGTCGCTGCGGATATAGCTGACGAGCAAAGCATAAGGATTGGCAACGTAAAAGGCGGCCCCCAGGCAGGCGGGGCGCGTGGCAGTGAAACGCCGGAGCAGCACGAAGGCGGACATGCCCGCCAGAGTCTGCGTGAACAGAATGAAAGCGGCAGGAACCCACGAGACCGGCAGCAGCACTGTGAGCGCCGCGCCCAGCATCCACGAAAGCGGAGGATAGAAAACATAGCGCGGTTCGCCAAAGCCGTAGTTGGTCCAACTAGTCCAATGCGGGTAAATCACGCCGTGCTTCCACTGATAGGCGACGTCCAGCCAGGAGGCCACGTGAAACTCGAAGTCGTGACCCGAAGCGCACCCTAGCCAGAAGAAGGGCGCAAGCAGAGCCACAGAAGCAAGGAGGGATAGAAGAAACGCAAAGAGCCACGCAGGCAAGCCTGCGGATCGCTCAGCGGAGGGCGGCAACGATTCATTCATCGAGGAGTCAAGAAATTGTAACTGTTCTCCCAAAACTTCGCCCGAGGCTTTCATTCGCGTGCGGAGTCAGTCGAAACTGAGCGATAATACACGCGATTATGAGCACGACAGGAACTGGCGTTGAGCCGATTATTGCCGCGAGCGACCTCGAGAAATTCTATCCGCAGCCGGATGGCAGCCGCATCCAGGTTATTTCGCCCACCAGCATCGCCATTTATCCAGGGCAGATTATCGCGCTGCTGGGTCCCTCGGGCTGCGGCAAGTCTACGATGCTGCGCATGCTGACCGGGCTTTCGCCCACTTCCGCGGGAACGGTGTTCTGGCACGGGCAGCCGGTACGAGGAGAGTCGCCGAACGTGTCCATCGTGTTTCAGAGCTTCGCGCTGTTCCCCTGGCTGACGGTTCTGGAAAACGTGGAGGCGCCGCTGGAAGCGCGCGGCGTGCCGGTGGTGGAGCGTCACAAGCGGGCGCTGCGCATTATTGATTCGGTGGGACTCGACGGTTTCGAATCGGCGTATCCGAAAGAACTCTCCGGAGGCATGAAACAAAGAGTGGGCGTGGCACGGGCCCTGGTCGTCGAGCCGGAAGTGCTCTTCATGGATGAGCCCTTCTCGGCGCTGGACGTATTGACCGCAGAAACGATGCGCGGCGAATTGATGGAGTTGTGGCTGGGGAAAAAGATTCCGACGCGGGCTATTTTCATCGTCACGCACAACATTGAGGAAGCGGTGATCCTGGCGGACCGCATCATCGTGCTGGGAAGAAATCCCGCGCACATCCATGCGGAATTTAATGTAAACCTTGCCCACCCGCGCGACCGTAAGGATGCGCGGTTCACGGAGCTTGTGGACCAGATTTACAAGGCGCTGACACAACAGGAACACCCCGAGGTCCCGACGGCGGGACAGCGCGCAGCGGATACCACCAAGCAAAAAGAAATCGTGATGTTGCCGCATACGCGGCCCGGCGGTATGGCCGGATTGCTGGAAATTCTGGAAGACCACGACGGCCGCGCAGACCTCCACATACTTGCCAATGAGCTGAGCCTGGAAGTGGACGCCCTGCTGCCGACAGTGGACACGGCGGTTCTCCTTGGCGCGCTGAAACTCCAGGAAGGCGACGCCATTCTCACGCAGGAAGGAAAAGCATTCGCGAATGCCGATATCCAGGAGCGCAAGGCGATTTTCCGAAAAGCCGTGCTGGCGAATATTCCACTCCTGCGCCAGATGGAGCAGGCCTTGAAAGCGAAATCCAATCGCACGCTGCCCGCGGAGTTCTTCCAGGATTTGTTGGACGAACATTTTAGCGATGACGAGGCGCGGCGTCAGTTGGAAACGGCTATCCAGTGGGGCCGCTATGCGGAACTATTCGACTACGACGCGGCGAGCGGCAAGCTGACGCTCACCGAGACCTGAACTTCCCGTGCCCTCTCCAGTCCCCCTTCCGCAGCACGTCACACCCCTGCCGCCAACTCCCCCGCGGCCAGCTGGTTCCCGCTGGGCATTTTCTTTCCTGATTGATATCGGGGTGTTCATCGCCGTTTTTACGCTGATCTATGGGATTTATTCCATCGGCAAATCCTGGTTCGGGCCGGTACACGCGGAGGCGGCAATTTCGCAGGACCCGCGCATCCTGCCGCTGTATTCGCTGTACTCACTGGTGCGCATCCTGGTGGCCTACGCGATCAGTCTGGTATTTGCCCTGGCCTACGGATACGTAGCGGCCAGGTCGCGACGCGCAGAAATCATTCTGATTCCGCTGCTGGACATTCTGCAATCCATTCCGGTGTTGAGTTTCTTGCCAGGCGTGATGCTGGCGATGGTGGCGCTTTTTCCCAACCGGGAATTGGGAGTGGAACTCGGCTCGGTCATCCTTATTTTTACGGGACAGGTGTGGAATATCGCGTTCAGCTTTTATTCCTCGCTCAAGACCATTCCGCGCGATCTGCGGGAGGCGGCGATTATTTACCGCTTTAGCGGCTGGCAGCGATTCATGGAACTCGACTTACCCTTCTCAACCATCGGGCTGGTGTGGAACTCCATGATGTCGGTGGCCGGCGGATGGTTTTTCCTGATGGCCTGCGAGATGTTCGTACTGGGCGACAAGGACTTCCGCCTGCCGGGGCTCGGCTCTTACCTACAAACCGCCGCGGGTCAGGGAAACACGTCGGCGATGCTCTGGGGCCTGGCCGCGATGGTCGCGGTGATTGTGCTGATGGACCAGTTCATCTGGCGGCCGGTGATCACCTGGGCGGATAAATTCAAATTCGAACAGGTGGAAAGCGCGGCGGGCGGACAGAATATTATCTTGAATTTCCTGCGCAAGGAATCGTTTCTGATCCGCATTTACCGGCGCATTCTACACCCCATAGTGGAATGGACGACCATGCAGTTCGCCAGCGGCGCAAGACGTGCTGCGGCGACGATCCGTGCGAATCCGGTAACCAAGCCGCGGCCCTGGTACAGATGGGTTTTTGCTGCTGCCGTCGGCTTCCTGGTAATTTACGGCGTCTATCGCGCTGTCGGCGAGCTGGCACACCTTCACCGCGAGGACTATTTGCGGCTTTTGCACAGCGCGGGGCTGACCTTCCTGCGCGTAAACCTGGCACTGATTATCGGAGCGCTCTGGACCGTGCCAGTGGGCGTAGCCATCGGCTTTAGCCCGAAGTTTTCGCGGGTGATGCAACCGCTGGTGCAATTGGCGGCGTCGATTCCGGCCACAGCGCTGTTCCCGGTGATTCTGTTGTTCCTGATTCGGCTCCGCGGCGGCGTGGAAATCGCCGCCATGGCGCTGATGCTTCTGGGAACGCAGTGGTACATCTTGTTCAATGTGATTGCCGGAGCCATGGCCATTCCCACGGATTTGAAAGAAGCTTCCACCATTTTCAAATTCAGCTCGCTGGACCGCTGGCGCTACCTGATTCTTCCGGGAATTTTTCCGTATCTGGTTACCGGGATGGTGACAGCCTCCGGCGGCGCGTGGAACGCTAGCATCATTGCGGAATATTTTCACTTTCAGGGAAAAATCGTGCAGGCGCCGGGGCTGGGCAGCACCATCAGCAGCGCCAGCGACGCGGGGCGCTTTGATCTGCTGCTGGCCTCCACGCTGGTCATGGCGGTGATTGTGGTGCTGATCAACCGGCTCGTCTGGAGGAGGTTGTATCGGTTGGCGTCCACACGCTTCAAGCTGGAGACGTAGCCTTCAGGATTTGCGGAGCTCTCTGCTCAAGTAGATAATCTGGCCGATGTGATGGTAGAAGTGTGAAGCGCAACGCAAAAAGAGCGTGACGCGATCCTTGGATTCGGGCTCGCGGTCGGCGGTATAAGGAGCGACCCAATCGGAGTCCGATTGTTTCTCGATCGTTGCGATGACCACAGAGATGGCTTGGTCGAACTTGTGCAAGACCTCCGCTTTGGAAGGCTTGCGTGATTCCGTGAATTCCAGATCGCGGTTGCGCACGTAGCCGGTTTGCGCGATTCGCGCTCCTACGTAATAACTCAGATTCCCGGTGAGGTGCAGCACCAGATGCCCAACGCTGTTGCTATAGGAAAACGGATTGCGCCAAAACTGCCCCTCAGTGAGAGGGTCTACCCACTTGTGTAGCTCCGTAGCACGATTACGATATTCGCTCGCGAAGGCGTCGCGCAGGCTTTGCGAAAGCTGGCTCATGAAAAAGGTTCCCCTACATCTTGATTGGAACGGAGATGTTAGTGTGCCACAGCCGGCGCGTCGTTACGGAAGATTACGCCTTCTTTCATGACGAAAAAGACGTGCTCCGTCTGGCGGATGTTCTGCGTGGGATCGCCGGGCACGGCCACGATATCGGCGAACTTTCCCGCTTCGAGCATGCCGATCTTGTCGGCGAGGCCGAGTAGCTCTGCATCGGAAGATGTGCCGGCCTTCAACGCATCAATCGGTTTCATGCCCAGGTCCACCATCTGGTGAAATTCTTCCGCGTTGCGCCCATGAGGATAGACGCCGGCGTCGGTGCCCAAGCCGATTTTCACTCCTTTGGCCATCGCGCGTTGAAATGTGGCGTGGATCGCGGCGATCGCGGCGCGCGCCTTGGCCTCGATCGCCGGCGGCATATAGACGCCGCGGTCCATCTTTTCCTGCAAGCCCTGAACGGCCATCAGCGTAGGCACCAGATACGTGCTGCGCTGCTTCATCATGTCGAGAGCTTCGTCATCGAGAAAGCTGCCGTGCTCGATCGAATCGATCCCGGCGCGAATGGCGCGCTTGGCGGCTTCAGCACCGTGGGCGTGCGCGGCAGTTTTGCGGCGCAGGGCGTGGGCTTCGTCCACGATGGCGTTCAGCTCTTCCTGGGTAAGTTGCGGAGTGTCCACGTCGTCCGTGGGAGAAAGCACGCCGCCGGATGCGCAGACTTTAATCATGTCCGCGCCGTACTTGTGATCCAGGCGCACGGCGTAGCGCGCCTGATCCGGGCCGTTAATTACACCTTCGAGTGGTCCGGTTTCATGGCCGAAGATGCCCTCGCGATAGCCGTCCGTGTGGTCGCAATGACCTCCCGTGGAACCGAGCGCGTGCACGGTGACCAGCATGCGCGGTCCGGGGACGTCTCCGTTACGGATCCCGTTGCGCAGGCCGACGTCGAGGTAATTGGATGAGCCGACGTCACGCACGGTGGTGAAACCGGCCATCAGCGTGACGCGCGCGTTGACGCTGGCGTCGAGCGCCTGCTCCGCTGTGGTTTTCTGAAGCGTATCGAGGCGTGCCTGCTTGTAATCGTCCGAGTACGGAAAGGTAAGGTGGGTGTGTGCGTCAATGAAACCGGGAAGGAGCGTGGCGTCGCCGAAATCGATTACCTGGGCTCCTGGGGGCATCGCCGCGGTGGCGCCAACAGCGCTGATCTTCCCGCCCGTGACGACAACCACGCCCGGCGAAACCACAGAATTGCTTTTGCCGTCAAACAGGCGCGCGGCCTTCAGGACATAAATCTTGTCGGCGGGTTTTTGCGTTTGCCCCATCAAGGCCGCGCAGAACGCCAAGCTGCAAAGAAAAGTGGTCAGAATTTTGCCACTCATGCGAGACTCCTTGGATTATGGGCGCGCGGAAGCAGACAGACTTTATCGTGCCGGCCGCAAAAGTCAACTCTGCTTCCGATCGACCCTATTGTTGGTCCCGCGAGGCTTCGCGGGGGACCTCGACCTGGCCGGGTGCAGTTGCTCGAGTTTCTCGACCGATACGGTCTCGACGGGCGCGACGCGAATTCTTGCAACGGCATTTTCTGGGTGCTGGGACGATACGACCGCCCGTCGGCACCGGCGCGGCCGGTGTTTGGCACGATCCTCTACATGTGCTCGCAAAATACTGCGAGAAAGTTTTCTGTGAAGAATTACATAAAGAAGTACGATGGTAAGGCAAAGCAGGCAAGCCTGAAGGATGAGAAAATGCCGCGAAACTCGATTGAGCCGGCGGTGGGGAACGATTACAAAACGCAATCGGGCGAGACGCTTGCCGAGCTAACTGCCACAAGCCCGGTGCTGCTGGTTTTCTTGCGGCATTTTGGCTGAACATTTTGCCGCGAGGCGGTCGCCGAGCTAAGCAAACTCCGCAGCCAGATCGAAGCCAAGGGTGTGAAGTTGATGTTCGTGCATTTGTCGAACGACGAAGCGAAGGCGCAAAAGTATTTCGCGCAAAGCCGTCTGCACGATGTGCCGCGCATCGCCGACCCGGAAGGCCGTCTGTACCAGGCGTTCGGCCTGGTGCGGGCGAACTGGCGACAGTACTTCAACGCAGAAAGCATGACGCGGATGGTGATGGCCTGGATGGACGGCCATTGGGTGGGCGCGCCAGCGGGCGACGTGGAGCGTATGCCGGGAGTTTTTCTCATGGTCAACGGAGAAATCCGCAAGGCCTTCCGCCACAAATTGGTGTCGGATCGCCCGGATTACCTCGCCCTCGCGAGCCTCGCCTGAACCAAACATCCTTATTTTGCCGAGCGCACTTGCGCGGCATCCGCCGGATGATGGAGGATATGGCGTCGGTTTGACGACTCGAAGCGTTTCTTTGCGGCCTCAAGGACAGTTCAGCAATGGCATCCAGTCCCGATGTGTTGATCGTGGGCGCCGGTTTGGCCGCATTGCGCTGCGCACGCGAATTGTACACAAAGGGAATCAGCTTTCAGTTGATCGAGGCGTCGGACGGCATCGGCGGGCGCGTGCGCACGGACTCCGTGGATGGATTTTTGCTCGACCGTGGATTCCAGGTGCTTTTGACCGCGTATCCCGAAGCCAAACAGGCGCTCGATTACCAACGGCTGGAACTAAAAATGTTTTTACCCGGGGCCCTTTCCTGGTATGCCGGGCGGTTGAACAGGCTGATAGATCCGTGGCGTACACCCGGAACGTGGAAAGAGGCCCTGCAATCGGAGTTCGCCACGCTCGCCGACAAGCTGCGCATCGCGCGCTTGCGCGGCCGGCTGCGGAGAAATTCGATCGAAGATATTTTCCGCCGCCCGGAACACAGTACTAAAGAAGCGCTCGCCTCCGAAGGCTTCTCGAGCGAGCTCATTCACCGCTTTTTCCGCCCGCTGCTGGGAGGCATTCTCCTCGACAGCGAACTGAAATCCTCGAGCCGCATGTTCGAATTCGTCCTCAAGATGCTCTCCGAAGGAGACACGGCCTTGCCGGCGCGGGGCATGGGCACGATTCCGTCGCAACTTGCAGAACCATTTCCGGCGGATACCGTCCGCCTGAACACGGGCGTCGAAGCGCTGCATGGGAATGAACTGACGCTCGCGGGTGGAGAAACGCTACGGGCCCGGGCCATCGTGATTGCCGCAGACGGCCCCGCAGCAGCGCATCTGGTTGGCGAAGTGGAACCCGCGTCCCGCAGTGTGAGCTGCTTCTACTATGCGGCGGACGAGCCGCCGGTGGCCGAACCCCTGCTGATCCTCAATGGCGATGGAGCGGGTCCGGTGAACAATTTCGCGGTAGTGTCCCGCGTGGCTCCCACTTATGCTCCACCCGGCAAACACCTGGTTTCCGTTGCCGTACTGGGAACGCATCAACTTACCGACCTGCAATTAGGTGGTTTCATCATCGCGCAGATGAAAAACTGGTTCGGCAAAGTGGCCGCCAGCTGGCAATTTCTGCGCAGCTACCGCATTCGGCACGCGCAACCACAGCAGTATCCGGGAGCGCTCGAGCCGCCGCAGCGCCCGGTGCGCATCCGGCCCGGCGTATATGTTTGCGGCGACCACCGCGACAACGCCTCTATTAACGGAGCGCTGGCCAGCGGCCGGCGCGCGGCGGAAGCGGTAGTTTCGGATTTGCAGCGCTAGGCCGATTAAAGGAAAAGGGCGGCGATGGGAAAGCGCAAATGTCCCTTGTGTTTCGTGCGTGTGCCGTGGACGGCGGTGCTGGTGCATTCTGAAGCATTTCCTTGCCCGGGCTGCCATGCAGCGCTGGAATTGTCGCGCTTTACGCGTGTCTTTGCGGGTTTTGGCGGAATTTTGGGGGCTTTTGTCGGGGTGCATTTGGTGCATCGGATCTTTCCCGAGGCGCTCTGGGTCACGCAAGTCGTCGCGGCGATCGTGGCGTTTGGCATAGTATCGGCCGCGTGGATATTGATTGCGGGCGACCCGGTCGTGCGGCCTAAGGGCATCACCTGAATCGCATTTTCCACAGCGCCGTGAGTAACAGTCCTTCGGTACTATTGACCCTCTGTTGACCCTCTCTGCAGACTGGCACGCATGGCGTCGTTTGCCCAGTTCCTCGGCCGCAAAGTCACTGTGCAATATCGAGTGGGAGATGTGATGCTCCCGGCTTCCGGCACTTTCGCGGCGGATTCCGGCCGGTCGATCTTTCTGGAGCAGCATGTCGAGCAGCGCGGCAAGCGAAACTATTTCCGCTGGGAAATTCCCTACCAATACATTCATAAGATCGAAGAGACGCCGGAAACCACGGAAGGGCCTTCGCCGGAACCGAAGAGTCCGGCTAAGCAGGAAAGCGCGCAGGCCGCGGCCGCAGGCACTTCTCCGAACGCTTCCAGTCCGTCCTCTATTTCCTTACTCTCCTTTCCACAACGCCCCAAAACTGTCTGAGGTTTCACCCGCGTAACGCTCCATTCCTCTGAATCAGCTACAATTTTGTGCGGATGATCGGGCGTTTTGGGACTGCCCGAGGAATTTTGTCAGGAGGATTTCCATGGGTAGACCTTACAAGATCGGCTTCATTGGACTCGGCCTGATGGGGCGCCCGATGAGCCTGAACCTGTTGAAGGCGGGCCATACGGTGACGGTCTGGAACCGCACGGCGTCCCGCGCGTCGGAGTTGGTGGCCGCAGGAGCGACGCTGGCAAAAACGTCACGCGAATGCGCCGCAGCTTCGGAGATTTTGTTTACCATCGTGAGCGATCCCCCGGCACTGGAACAGATTCTCTGGGGCCACGAAGGCAAGGAAGATGGAGCATTGGCCGGGTTGCGTCCCGGCAGCATCTACGTCGATTCCAGCACCATTTCGCCGGCGCTGGCGCGCCGGATTGCCGAATCCTGTACAGAACGAAACGTACGTTTCCTGGACGCTCCGGTGACCGGAGGCGATTGGGGAGCGCGCGAAGGAAATCTGGTGTTCATGATCGGTGGCGACGCGGAAACGTTGCGTGCGGTCGAGCCGGTGCTCGGCGTGATGGGGAGAAAGTGGTTTCACGTGGGGCCGACCGGTGCGGGGCAAACCATCAAGCTGGCCATGAACGGAATTCTTGCGCTGCAGGTTGACGCGATGGCCGAAGCGCTCGCGATTGTGAAGAAGGCCGGGCTGGGCGAGGAGCAGCTCATCGAAGTGATGCAGGCGAGCATGGCGCGCTCCGGCTTGCTGGACCTGAAGGCGCCGCTGATGGCCAAAGGCGAGTACAAGCCGAGCTTTCCGCTGCGCCTGATGCACAAGGACTTGGGCCTGCTGCTGGATCTGGCGAACCAGCTCGGCGTGGCGCTGCCGGCGACAGCCGCGGCGCGCGAAGTGTATAGCTACGTGAAGGGCGAAGCGAAGGAAGATCTGGACTATTCGGCGGTGATGAAGTTTTGGAAGAAGTAAGGCCCCGTAAAGCTGCCCTACTACTTGAATCCCTTCGGCGGGAAGAAGCCGATGGGCAGTTCCCGCGCGGTGCGCAGGCCAGACGGAGCCTCGAGAATCGGCGGGATGGAATTAACGGCCACGGACGCGGTTGCGATATCTCCGTGGGAACCCCGAGGAATGATTAGATTGATATTCGGGTGGCCCGTGAGTTCCACCGTGTCCGCTGGGTCCTTCGCTCCCACATACATCTGGAGTTCCAGGTACACAAGTTCCTTGCCCTCCGAAAGCCCGCGTGCGATCTGGTGAACGCCCGTGGCCTGCCCAGGTTCCACGGTGAAAAATTCCGTCTGCACGCGCTCGCTGGCGACCTTGGGCTCGATTGTCTCGGTGATCTGGTCGACACCCAGGCCCAGGGCATCGGCGACCATGGCCACGGATTCGGGCAAGCCGACGTGCTTGATGGTGCCCTCTTTTACTCTCGCGCGAAATTCTTCAACGCTGAGGCCCGCGCCAATTTTTCTCTGCAGCGGCTGACGGCGCTTGGATGCATCGACGATGCGCACCGCCTTCGCATGCTCGATGCGTTGGGAAACACCCGCGAGCGTGATGACCAGCTTGTCCATCACAAAGCCGGGGTTCACGCCGGTGCCCACTAGGGCCACACCATTATCTTTGGCGGATTTGTCGAGTTGCGCGGCGAGTTCCGGGTACGTGCGGTATGGATAGGAAAGCTCCTCGCAGGTGGAAACGACGCAGGACCCGACTTCCATGGCAGCCAGCAGTTGATCCATGACTTTGGGTAACGAGGAAGAAGTGGTGTGCATGACGATATCAGCGGACTGTTCCAGCACTCCCTTGGCGTCGCCGGAAACTTTCACGCCCCAGGGCGCATCGGAGGCGCCGACCACTTCGCCGAGGTCTTTACCGACCTTCGTGGGGTCATTGTCAATGGCGCCGATAATCTCGATGGCTTCCTTTTCTCGCATAAGTTTCAGGATCGAGGCGCCAATCGGCCCGACTCCGTATTGAATGGCGCGAATTTTCTTTTTCACAAGGTCTCCATTCCGCAGCACTGAAAGCGAACACACAGTACGGAAATTCGCAGGGAGCGAAACATCAAGCGTACTGGAAATCTTGAGCCCATTCAATTGCTCACGGAAGCGCCCGGGCAGAATTCTTGCCGGTCGCTGCCGCTGCACGCATAATGGAGCCAGCCAAAGGGAGCCTATTTGGGGGTTGCACGATGCCGGCACAAAAATTAAGCGAAGCGGAGATCCAGCAACTGCTGCAGAACGTCAAAGGCTGGAGTGTGGTGAACGGCAAATTGCACCGCGCCTTCGAATGCAAGGATTTTGCCGCCGCCTTCGGCAAAATGGCGCAGGTCGCTCTGGTGGCGGAATCGATGAACCATCACCCGGAGTGGTTCAACGTCTGGAACAAGGTGGTCATTGATTTGAACACGCACAGTGTGAGTGGCATCAGCAATCTAGATTTTCAGTTGGCGGCCAAGATCAACGAAATCTTCGGCGGTTAGGCCGCCGCTCGGAATGACCGTCGTCCACTACTCTGAAAATCGAAACCGCGGGCGCTTGCTGATCGCTTTGCGCTGGCTGGCAGCCGCCACCGTTATCGGAATTCTCCTCCATTTTTTGCCGTTGCATTTGCTTGCCGAAGCCATTCGCCGCGTTCCCGTTCTGACGTTCCTGCTCATCCTGCTGGGCTATCTCTGTGCGCATGCTGTGGGCATCGCGAAATGGCGCATGGTGGTGAACACCGCCGGCGGGCAGCTGGATTACCGCACCAGCGCGCAATGCTACACTGGCGGATTGTTCGGCACGCTCTTTTTGCCATCGATCATTGGCGGCGACGTGGTGCGGCTGGCGGTTGGCCTGCGGCGCAGTCCCAACCCAGCGGGAGTGCTTGCGGGAAATGTTGCGGATCGGTTTCTCGACGTTGCGGCGCAGGCAGGATTGGTTTTGTTCGGGCTTGTGCTACTGCCCGGGGCTCTTCCCGGGCCAATCCAGGCCCAAGTACTGAAAACGTTTTTTTATTTGGGTTTCGGTTTTGCCGCCCTGCTCATTTGCGCCCTGTTGTTGTACCGCCCTCTGTTTGGAGGCCGCTCCATTCGATTTCTGCGGTGGCTGGCGCGTTTGCGGCATGCATGGCGCATGGTTTCCGGAGCGCCGCACCGTCTACTGTTTGGTTGGCTCCTGGGCATTACCATTCAAACGGCATTTCTAGTGTTGACCGCGCGTCTGGCCGCAGCATGCGGCTTGGTGTTGCCGTTGCGCGATTGGTTTTTTGCCTGGCCGCTGGCAAAGCTCGCCGCCGTTTTGCCGCTCACGCAAGGCGGCATCGGCGTGCGCGAGGCGGCCTTGGTCGGGCTACTGTCCCCTTTTGGGGCAGCCCCTCATCTCGTCCTGGCTGCTGGACTTGTGTGGGAGGCGGTCGTGATTTCCGGCGGACTTTTGGCCGGACTGACGACATTTCTTCTGGGCCGTAACAAAACTGCGGCAACCGGTAATTTCGATTGCACTGCTGCTTCTTAGGCGGACCTTGACCGTGGAATGAATGGCCGCCACGG
>DATFSI010000133.1:0-3382 GCA_035262705.1 Candidatus Acidiferrum sp.
CCAAGTGCCGCCAGCGAGAATTGGAGTTGCCCGTTGTCTTTTCTGATTTCTGCTGCGTGAATCATAAATGCCGCCTTGCTCTGGTTCCGAATTCACCCTCAAGTCCTCCCGGACTCAATGCTGCTTCGTTACCTCGCAATAATTGGATTAACGCGTTCACGAAAAGTTTCGGTTTTTCGGAGGAGAAAGAAGATTTTCTGCGAGAGAAAAGAACCGCCGTCCGGGGCTGCCGGAAAGCGTTATCTCTGCCTAACTCGATCGGGGGATCGCAACACAAATCACCGTCGGGGACACCACAAAACTCCGCGTGTATACCTTTTCCCGGGAAGAGTGTTTGGCGCGTTCTTTCTTTTTGCCCCGCCGCACCGAGGTGAAAAATCCGGGAGCCCGCTGGGCCTGATCGCCGTTGTCGCGTGTTTCCGTGGCCTGCGACTTGCACAAGCGGCGTGGCACAAAGCCCTAACGTTTGGCAGCTCTTGGCGTCGAAATGATCGGGGGTCGCGTCATAACGGCTGAGAAATGGGGTGCCCATGAAAAACGTCTTCACGTTGCTGCTGTTGTTGCTGTTGTGCTCGTTGGCGCAAGGTGCCGTTTGCCCAACCGGTCAGCGGAAGGATCAAGCAACTCTGGTGCAGGTCGAGCACGCGTGGCTGCAAGCCGCAGAGCAGCACGACATGGCTGGGCTGGGTTGCATTCTGGCCAATGAATTCGAAGAGGCTGACTTTGACGGTTCACTCATCAACCGAGCCTCGATGTTGGCCAGTGGCGCGAACCCGGGCGATGGCCACTATGAGCTGGCGGACTTGCACGTGCGCGTTTATGGTAATTTCGCCTATGTCCGCGGAATCGGTGTGAGAAATGATAATGGTGCGCGTACGGCAAAGAACCGGTTCACCGATATCTTTGTTTATCGCGAAGGACGTTGGCAGTGTGTAGCCGGCCATGAATCGCGTTTTCCTGAAAAGCAGTAGCGGGTACACACGGAGCGAGACAAATCGACGCTGATTGCGTATCGAGGGCATCTGCCTGTTAAAGGCCAATTCCAAGCGCCTACTTCCTGGCGTTCCCCAACCTTGCTGAATATGCTATTCTTACTGGGTTCCGCAGGAGCGCACCTTGGGCAGGAGTGCGACTTTACGCGGTACACCGTTGGTCTCCGCACAAGGTGGTCCCGCAAATGCAGGTTGAATGAGCCACGCGTCCATTCCTTGACACTGGCGGGCCCCAAAATACCAAATTCAGATGACCGCCCCGCGGTCACGAGCACTGTAAAAGAGGATTTGTCATGTCTGGGCATTCAAAGTGGGCAACCATCAAGCACAAGAAAGCGGCCACCGACGCCAAGCGCGGCCGCGTTTTCACCCGCATCATCCGTGAAATCACCATCGCCTCGCGCATCGGCGGCGGCGATCCCAACTCCAACCCGCGCCTGCGCACGGCCATCGCCGCGGCCAAGAACGAAAACATGCCCAACGAGAACATCGAGCGGGCCATTCTCCGCGGCACCGGGCAGCTTGAAGGCGAGCAGTACGAAGAGGCCATGTTCGAGGGCTACGGCCCCGGCGGCGTGGGCATGCTGATCCAGGTGGTCACCACCAATCGCAACCGCATCGTGGGCGAATTCCGCCACCTGATGAGCAAGAACGGCGGCAACATGGCGGAAGCCGGCGCGGTGGGCTGGATGTTCCACCGCAAGGGCGAAATCACCCTGCCCAAGGAAGCGGCTTCCGAGGAAAAGCTGCTGGACCTGGTGCTGGAAGCCGGCGCCGAAGATATGAAGGACGACGGCTCGGCCTGGTACATCGTGACCCCGCCGGAATCGCTGGAAACGGTGAAGGAAGCGCTGGTGAGGGCCGGCGTAACGCCCGCTTCGGCGGAAATCGGCATGGTGCCGCAGAACACCATCAAGCTGACGGGCGCGCAGGCTACACAAATGCTGCGCCTGGTGGAAGCGCTCGAAGAGCACGACGACGTGCAGCACGTCTACGCCAATTTTGACATTGACGAATCGGAAATTCAGGCCGCGGTGGGCGCGAACTGACCAGTGGCTCTGATGCAATACTTTGGAAAAAGCCATCGGCAAGACCCGCGATGGCCTTTTCGATTCTTGCCGCTCATTTTCTTCGGCGGAATCATTTGGCGGGGAAAATTCCTTGCCGTAAACTAGCAGGGATGACCGTACAACGTTGCGACGCTGCAAAGCCGAGTCTCCGGCGCATCTTGGGGGTCGATCCGGCCGCCGCCGGGCCCACGGGTTACGGCATCATTGAAACCGATGGACGCCATTTCCGGGTGCTGCGTTATGGCGCTTTGCGCATCGCTCCGCAGCGGCGGAAATCTTCTCCGGGCGCGTGCCTTCAGGATGTCCACGCGTTGCTTTGCGAATTGATCGAAGAGTTTCAGCCGCACGCCATGGCCGTGGAATCGGTGTTTACGGCGTTGAATATGCGCACGGCGCTGCGACTTGCCGAGGTTCGCGGCGTGGTTTTGCTAGCGGCCGAGCAGCACGGGATTGAGGTGCGATCCTATTCTCCTCGCGAAGTGAAGGCCTGCGTGTCGGGCTATGGTCACGCGGACAAGAAACAGATGCAACTGATGGTGCGCGCCTTATTGAGCATGCAGGAGACGCCCGAGCCTTCCGATGCGGCGGACGCGCTTGCCGTGGCGCTTTGCCATATTCAAGGCGAACAGTTTCGGCGACGCTTCGGTCTGTCGACGACTGCTGGCCGGGGGGGGGCAAAGAGACCCATGCCGGCGGCAACTTCACGGCGGCTCTCGCCTGCGCAAACCTCAAGTTTCCAACCCGTCCGATGAACGCAAATTCACGCCGCCTGACCTTGTTCCTGATGCTTCTGGTCGTTTGCTGCGTTCCTTCCCTTTGCGCGGCGCGCCCGAATGGGAACTGGTTTACATACCGGCGCATTTTCAAGTCCAGTTCGCCGGAATTTATCGAGATTCGCATCGAGGAAAATTCCGCCAAGGCCACTTACGAAATCCGGCAGCTCGATGAAGACCCCGCCGCGGTGCCGTTTGAAGTAGGCGCGGCGCTGCGCGGCAGGATTTTCCAGCTCGTCTCCGAACTTCATTATTTCAAGGGGCTGGACCTGGACGTTCACCGCAAGATTGCTTACCTGGGCGAAAAAACGTTCCGCTGGGACAGCGGTGGGGAAGCGAGCCAGGTGCAGTTCAACTACACGCTGAACAGCGCGGCGACGCAGCTGCTGCAGATTTGCGAGGGCCTGGCACGGCAGGAAGAGCTGATCGAGTTGTTGCAGCGCCGCATCCGGTACGACCGCCTGGGCGTGAACGACGCGCTGCTGCAATTTGAGACGGATCTGAACAAAGGCGAACTGCCGGAACCGTCGCGCGCGTTGCCGCTGCT
>DATFSI010000134.1:0-36565 GCA_035262705.1 Candidatus Acidiferrum sp.
AGCCTGATCGGCGTCGGCTTCACTACCGGCAGCGCGATTACCCTGATCGCCTTCTGGGTGTATGACTTCCTGCTTCCCGGACCGCCGCACCCGTACGTTGGAATTCTGATCTTCCTGATCCTTCCAGGCGTTTTCGTGATGGGCCTGCTGCTGATTCCTCTCGGAATTCTTCTGCGCAGGCACAAGCTGCATAAGGCGGGCGAGCTTCCTCAAGTATATCCGGAGATCGATCTGAAAACGCCGATGGTACAAAACAGCCTGTTGTTTATCGCCGTGGCCACCGCCGCCAATGTGATTATTTTTTCGTTCGCTTCCTACCGCGGCGTCTCGTACATGGACACCACGACGTTCTGTGGAAAGACCTGCCACACGGTGATGGCACCGGAGTATTCCGCATATCAGAATTCGCCGCATGCGCGAGTGGAATGCGTGGAATGCCACATCGGGCCGGGTGCGGGATGGTTCGTGCGTTCGAAGCTTTCCGGCTTGCGGCAGGTTTTTGCGGTAACGTTTCACACCTATTCGCGTCCGATTCCTTCTCCCGTGAAATACCTGCGCCCGGCGCGCGAGACCTGTGAGCAGTGCCACTGGCCGTCGCGCTTCTCCGGCGACAAACTGATTTATAAAACGAATTACAAAGAAGATGAGAAAAACACTCCCCTGACAACGGCCCTGGTGATGAAAATCGGCGGCCGCGGGACCGCAGGTTCCTTGGGCATTCATGGAAGGCACCTCGACGACGGCTCGCGCATCCGGTACATCTCCACGGACGAACATCGCCAGTTGATTCCGGTGGTCTATTACACCGACGACAAGGGCAAGACCATTGAGTTCATTTCCACGGATATCAAGGCCAGCAAACAGGACCTGGAAAAGGGCGAAAAGCGCGCCATGGATTGCATCGATTGCCACAACCGGCCGACGCACGCCTTCGAACTGCCGGAAAACGCCGTGGACCAGCGGATGTCGCGAGGATTGGTCAGCCCGGAACTTCCCTTCATCCGGAAAAAGGCCGTGGAGTTGCTAAAAGTGAACTATCCAGACCGCGACACCGCACAGAAGCAGATTGTCGAGGGCATCGAGAACTTTTATCGCACGGGCTATCCGGATGTTTATAACGGCAAGCGCGCGCTCGTTGAACAATCGGCCGACAACGTGGCCAAAATCTACCTGCGCAACATCTTCCCCGAGATGAACGTGAACTGGGGCGTGCATCCCAACAATCTCGGCCACAACGACTTTCCCGGCTGTTTCCGCTGCCACGACGGTTCGCATACCAGCGCGGACGGCCAGACCATTTCCAACGATTGCACCGCGTGCCACAACCTGCTCGCAGTACAGGAGGAAAATCCCAAGGTCCTTACGGATCTGGGCTTGCAGTAATTGATTGTTCATGGGCCCTGACGGCCCGGAGGTAGCGTTTATGAGCTCCAAACGAGCGGAGCGGCGGAGCCGGCCGTATGTTTTTGCGGTTGGCTTGCTGGTCGCGCTGGTATGGGTGCTCGCTCCCACTCATTCTGCCACAAAGGATAAGACCGCCCCACCCGCGAAAAAAGATGAAGCTTGCCTGGCTTGCCACGGCAGTACGGGAATGAAGTCCGACAAGGGTAAGGATATTTCCATCAATCCCGCGAAGCATGCCGCGAGCGGCCACGGCGTTCTCGCGTGCACAGACTGCCACACATCCGTCAAGGATTTCCCACACCCCGCGAAGATCGCGAAGGTGGAATGCTCCACCTGCCACACCGACGAAACGAAATCTTTCTCCACTAGCGCGCACGCTCTCTTGGGCGACACCGCCTGCTGTCACGGCAACGTGCATGAAGTGACCACTGCGGAAAAGCTCGCACCCGCGAAGTGCACGGAGTGCCACGCCCAGGAAGTGAAAGAGTTCGCGGACAGCATTCACGGGCAGGCCGCCGTGAAGGGCGATCCCGATGCGCCCAAATGCGAGTCGTGCCATGGCGTCATTCACGCGGTTCGGACGGCCGGGGAAGCCACCTCCACAGTCTCGGCAAAGCGCCTTCCCGATACTTGCGCCAAGTGCCATAGCAATGCTGATTTCCTGTCGAGGCATCAGATTCCCGTGGCTCACCTCGTCGATTCTTACAAACAAAGCGTTCACGGGCGGGGGGTGGCTGCCGGAAACCTGCAAGCGGCAAAATGCAGCAATTGCCACGGCAATCACGATATCTACCCGGCGCGCGACGCGCGTTCCCACGTAAACCGCTGGCGGCTTCCGGAAACCTGCGGCACTTGCCACAAGGAAATTGCCAAGACTTACCAGCAAAGCGTGCACGGCGAAGCGGTGCGGATCGGCGTGAAGGATGCTCCCGTTTGCGTAGACTGCCACGGCGAGCATTTGATTCTTGAACCGAAAAATCCCAGTTCGCCGGTAAACGCGGTGAACGTTTCCTCCGAGACTTGCGGCCGTTGCCATGCCAGCGCTCGCATGGCCCGGCTTTACGATTTGCCTGCCGATAGCGTGCCCTCTTATGCCGACAGCTATCACGGTCTCGCGCTGAAGGGCGGCAAACTCACTGCGGCCAATTGTGCGTCGTGCCATGGGGTGCATAACATCTTCAAATCGGCGGACGCTCGCTCTACCGTTAACGCCGCCAACCTTCCGAAAACCTGCGGCCAGTGCCACCAGGGTGCCGACAAGGCCGACTATTCCATCGGCCCTATTCACGTCCAGACCGGCACGGGCCCGAATCATCCGGTGGTGAAATATATCCGCTGGACGTATTGGGTGCTCATCCCAGCGACACTGGGATTCATGCTGCTGCACAACTTGCTCGACCTACTGAGCAAGATGATTCGCAGGCGCCCGCGTCATGAGCCCGGCGAAGTGGTACTGCGGATGAATCTGTGGTTCCGCGTGGCGCACTGGGGAATCATGGCGAGTTTCCCCACCCTGGTGGTCACCGGCTTTGCGCTGAAATATCCCGATAGTTGGTGGGCCAAGCCGCTGCTCATATGGGAAGCCAGCACCGGCGTGCGTGGCAGATTGCATCGCGTTGCCGCCTTCGTGATGATCACCGCCACCGTCTACCACTTGATTCATGTGATCATGCGGAGGCGCGACCGCTCTTTCCTGTGGTCCATGTTTCCGACCATCAAGGACGCCCGCGACATCGTGGACGTCTTCCTCTACAATTTGGGCATCTCGGAGAAGGAGCCTAAATTCGCGAAGTTCAACTACGCCGAGAAGATGGAGTATTGGGCCTTCATGTGGGGCACCCTGGTGATGGCCGTCTCCGGCTTTTTGCTCTGGTTCAACAACTTCGCGCTGCGCCATTTTCCGAACTGGGTAACCGACGCGGCTACCGCGATCCACTGGTACGAAGCGCTGCTGGCCACGTTCGCCATTTTGATCTGGCACTTCTATCTGGTGATTTTTGACCCGATGGTCTACCCGATGGATACCGCCTGGCTCGATGGCAAGATTTCTGCCGACCACTACCGGCACACGCGTCCCGCGTATTACCGGCAACTCGTGAAAGAGGGGCTGGTGGAAACTCCAGACGAATCGAGCAGCACGGCACATGCGCCAGAGCCGGCGCACGGTGACGATTAGACTCGTGTCGCTGTTACCGTCGCTTGCCAGGGTTCCTTTTAAACAAAAGAGGCCTATGAACGAAAAACCTCGAAGGCCAGCGGCCCTAAATTTGGCCCAGGTGGCCGGATGTACAGAAAATTGTTAGCTCGTGCAAAGTCAAATCGGCTCAGGTGGAAGTTAGCTATGAGTACGTTGCAGCGGCAGAGTACCGCAAGGGAGTAAACAAAATCAGTCTCTCCCTGGTCGTTCCAGACCGCAAGTCGCGAGGCGCGGCCCAAATGGTCGCCCAGTCTAGGCAGGACATGGCCGAGTTTCCGACCGGTACCGAAATCATCATCCGCTACAATCCAGCGAAGCCCGGACAGTCTGTGTTTTACTGCCGCGGCCACGTGAACCATGATTCTTCACAAAATAACAATCCTCCGAAGTTTGAAGTTTTGAGCTAAAGCGACGAATAATTTAATGAGTCATCCGTATAAAGCTGTGTGGTAGTGTCTGCTAGGAGAGTCTCTTTTCGGAATGTCCAAACGCCCGATTATTGAGCCGTTTCGCATCAAAAGCGTCGAACCGATCCGCACCACCACCCGCGAAGAGCGCCAGAAGTTGCTCGAGGCCGCCGGCTACAACCTGTTTCTGGTAGCTTCCGAAGCCATACTGATCGACTTGCTGACCGACTCCGGCACCTCCGCCATGTCCACCGAACAGTGGGCCGCCATGATGCGCGGCGACGAATCCTATGCGGGATCGCCGAGTTTCGCGAGATTCCGTGACTCCGTGCAGGGCATCTTCGGCTTCCGTCACGTGATTCCCACGCACCAGGGGCGCGCGGCGGAACGCATCCTATTCAATGTGATGTGCAAGAAGGGAGATATCGCTCCCAACAACACGCATTTTGACACTACACGCGCCAACTGCGAATTTGTCGGCGCACAAGCGCTGGATATTCCCGTCCCTCAAGCGAAGCAGCCGTCGCTGGTGCATCCCTTCAAGGGGAATATGGACACTGGGCGGCTATCGGAGCTGATCGAGCGCGAGGGTGCAAAGAAGATTCCATTGGTGATGTTGACGGTGACCAATAATTCCGGTGGGGGTCAGCCTGTTTCCATGGCCAACATCCGTGCAGTCAAAGGAATCTGCAAGAAGCACGGGATTCCCTTGTACATCGATGCCTGCCGTTTTGCAGAGAATGCTTACTTCATCAAATTGCGCGAACCGGGCTACGCAGAAAAAACGCCGAAAGAGATCGCGCGTGAAATGTTTTCGTATGCCGACGGCTGCACCATGTCCGCGAAGAAAGATGGCCTGGCGAACATTGGCGGCTTTCTTTGCACCAACGACGATTCCATCGCGCAGCAGGAAAAAGACCTGCTGATTTTGACGGAAGGATTTCCTACCTACGGTGGCCTTGCGGGACGCGATCTGGATGCCATCGCCGTGGGTCTGAACGAAGCGCTGGAGGAGGACTATCTGAAGTATCGCATCGCCTCGACTGCGTTTCTGGGAAACCACATCGCCGAGGAAGGTGTTCCCATCGTGCAGCCACCCGGAGGACACGCCATTTATCTCGACGCGCGCGCTTTTCTCCCGCACATTCCGGTGGCGCAATTTCCCGGCGTGGCCTTGGCGAACGAGCTTTACCTTGAAGGCGGCATCCGGTCGGTCGAAATCGGCACGCTGATGTTCGGGGAACATGCGCAGATGGACCTGGTGCGCCTGGCGATTCCGCGGCGCGTGTACACGCAGAGCCACATTGAGTATGTCGTCGAGGTGATCCTGGACGTCTGGCGGCGCCGCGACTCGATCCCTGCGTATGAACTGGTTCATCAGGCGCAGTTCCTGCGGCACTTCACTGCACGGCTGAAGCCCCGGAGCACCCGCGCATGAAGCTCTCCATCGACCCGGCGCTAAGGAAGAAATGTCCCTCCCTGGCGCTCGGAGTGGTCTCCGCGCAGGTTCGTACCGCCGAGTCTTCGCTGGAATTGCTCGGGGAGCTGTATTCGGTAGAAGCTGCGATCCTGAAAAGCGTGGATCCGCGGACATTGCTGGCCACGCCGGCGATTTCCGCCACGCGAGCGGGGTATCGCGCTCTGGGGAAAGACCCGGCGCGCTACCGTGGCTCGGCCGAGGCACTGCTTCGCCGCATCATCAGCGGCAAACACTTTCCGAACATCAATTGCGTGGTGGACATTATTAACCTGGTTTCCGTGGAGAGCCGGTTGCCCATCGGGCTTTACGACCTTGCGCACGTGCAGGGCGACATCGTGTTTCGCGCAGGCCGCAAGGGTGAAACCTATAAGGGCATCGGCAAGTTCGATCTGAACCTGGAAGACCTGCCCGTTTTCGCGGACGCCGCGGGACCTCATGGCAGCCCAAGCAGCGATTCCGAACGCACCATGGTGACTGCTTCCACCGAGCGCGTTGCTGCCATCCTGATTTCCTTTGGCGGGCAACAATCGCTCGATGCCTGGAGCCGCCGCATGACCGCCTTGTTCGAAAAATATGCGGAGGGCTGTGAAATCCAGACGGAGATCGTCACGTAAATCGTGGTCTAACGCACTCCCATTCTCTTCCTTTTGCGGTTAGGATGTGGGCAACTCCATGCCCAGCGTCTACGACCTCAAGCCAAAATTTCAAAGCCTGCTGCGGCCTGTTGTTGTCGCTATGGCGCGGGCCGGGGTGACGGCAAACCAGGTAACCATCGCCGCAATGCTCCTGTCCTTTGCTGCCGGCGCGGCGATGTATCTCTTCCGCGAAAGGCGCGTCCTGCTGCTGCTTCCCGTCGTGCTTTTTGTCCGCATGGCTCTTAATGCCATCGACGGCATGCTGGCCCGCGAGCACAATCAGAAAACATCGCTCGGCGCCTTCCTGAATGAGCTGGGCGACCTTTTTTCAGATGCGGCTCTGTACCTGCCGCTGGCGTTTATTCTTCCGTTTGCCCCAACGGTCATGGTGTTGGTGGTGCTTCTCGGCAATTTCACGGAAATGACTGGAGTGGTCGCTGTGCAGATTGGCGCCTCACGCCGCTACGACGGCCCGATGGGAAAAAGCGACCGCGCCTTCGTCTTTGGCACCCTGGGATTGCTTCTCGGGCTGAACTTGCCTATCTTTCCGGCAGTCCGTCTGGTTCTGTGGATCGTCGTTGTTCTGCTGGTCCTGACAATTCTGAATCGCGCGCGCGGCGCTCTCCACGAGCTGCAAGGCAGGCGAACTCCATGAGTGAAGGCGTACACCCGATCGCCAGCCTGCTGGCCGCCGTTGCGCGCGGCATCACCGGCGTGCAGGTGCAATGGGCGGGATGCGAGCCCAGTGAGCGGCAGAGAATTTACTTCGCGAATCATACGAGTCATTTGGACTTCGTGGTGCTCTGGTCCGCCTTGCCTTCCGAAATCCGCGCACGCACGCGGCCTATCGCAGCGAAAGATTATTGGGAGGAGACTCCCTTGCGGCGTTACCTGGCCGAAAATGTATTCAAAGCGCTGTTAGTGGAACGGGGCGCCATGGCCAAGGCTAAAAGCCCCGAAGAGGCAAAGTTCGTAGGGCGCATGCTGATTGAAGACATGGCCGCGGCGCTTGGGCAACGCAATTCGCTGATTTTTTTTCCCGAAGGCACGCGAGGCAGCGGCGAAAAAGTTGGCGAATTTCGCGCTGGCCTCTACCATCTGGCGTTGCGACGGCCGGATGTGGAGCTTGTTCCGGCGTACCTGGAAAACATGAACCGCATTTTGCCCAAGGGAGAATTTCTTCCCGTGCCGATGCTGAGCCTGCTCACATTTGGCATGCCCATGCAGGTGGAACCCGGCGAGCAAAAAGAGACGTTTCTCGAACGCGCGCGCGAGGCGGTCAGCAGCCTGCGCCGGATTGGATCCGCCTGATGCTGCCGGCCCTCCCGGACGCGAAGCTGATGTGGCTCTTTGGCGGAGTCCTCTTCCTGCTGATTGTTTCCACATTCATCGGCGGCATCTTAAAGGAGCGGCACCGAGGAGACTCCAGCCGGGCGACCATCGATAACCTCAATGCGCGCATTCGGGCTTGGTGGAAGATGTGCGCGATATTCGCTGTTTCGTTGCTAATTGGGCGCGTCGGATCGCTGGTGCTCTTCGCCATCATTTCGTTTCTGGCGCTGCGCGAGTATATGACCCTGGTTCCCACGCGCCGCGGCGATCATCGCACATTGTTCTGGAGCTTCTTCGTCATCATGCCGTTGCAGTATTACCTGGTCGGCATCCAGTGGTACGGTTTTTTCGCCATCATGATCCCGGTGCTGGCGTTTATTTTCGTCCCCTCGAGCATAGCCATCTACGGAGACACGGAGCATTTCCTGGAGCGCGCCGCGAAGATTCAATTCGGTCTGATGGTGTGCGCCTATTGCCTGAGTCACGCGCCGGCTTTGCTATTGCTGAAAATTCCGGGATTCGAAGGCCTGGACGCACGACTGCTGCTATATCTGGTAATCGTGGATCAGATGAGTGATGTGCTGCAGTACGCGTGGGGCAAGCTAATTGGGAAACATAAAATCGCATGGCGCGTCAGCCCCAACAAAACGTGGGAAGGCTTTGTCGGAGGCGTGCTGAGCGCTACGGCGCTGGGCGCGGCGTTGTGGTGGGTGACGCCGTTCACGCCGCTGCAATCCGCGGGCATGTCGTTCACTATTTGCATCCTGGGCTTTGCCGGGGGATTGGTGATGAGCGCGATCAAGCGCGACATCGGTATCAAAGATTTTGGCGTAGTGATCGAGGGGCATGGCGGCATTCTCGACCGTATCGATTCTCTGTGCTTCGCCGCGCCGATTTTCTTCCACTTGGTGCGGTATTACTTCGTTCCCTGAACTCATCGATGAGAACTTATAGGGAACGGGCTTGCCAAATGGGGCGGAGCATACTCCGCTCCTACGATTATCGTTTCCCGCAAAGTAAAGTTACCGTGCCACGGGTTCAGCGTTTTGTGCGGTTGCGGACACGCGCGATTTTAAAAGGTCCCGTGCGGCGAGCAATTCCGCGTTGAGCAGCGCCGCGCCAGCCGCGCCGCGGACGAGGTTGTGCGAGAGTAGCGTCAGCTTCACATCCAACAATGGACATTCGCGGACGCGTCCGACAACGGCGGCCATGCCGTGCCCGGCGTTGGCATCCTTGCGGGGTTGCGGCCGGTCTTCTCCGTCGTTCACGACGATGGGATGCTTCAATCCGGTGGGAAGGGAAGCCAGCTCCGGCGAAACTTCGAAGGTACGCAGCGCTTCGCGCACTTCGTCGAGCGTCGCTGTCTTCTTCAGCCGCAGTGAGGCGCATTCGAGATGCCCGTCAATCACCGGCACGCGGTTACAGTGCGCGCTGATGCCAAGGCCTGCTTCGATGAAGCGCAGGCCGTCCCATTTTCCGAGCAGCTTTTGTGGTTCCACTTCCATCTTTTCTTCTTCACCACTGATGAACGGAACCACGTTCCCGAGAATGTCCAGCGAAGGAACGCCTGGATAGCCCGCGCCGGAAACCGCCTGCAAGGTGACGACAAATATCTTTTCCAGGCCAAATGCATCGGCCAGAGGCTTCAGGACCAACACGAGCCCGGCGGTGGAGCAGTTCGGATTGGTGACGATGAAGCCCGTGTCGTAACCACGATTTTTCTGCTGTACGCGAATCGCATCCACGTGCGAAGCATTTACTTCGGGAATCAGCAGCGGCACATCGGGGTCCATGCGGTGATTCCTAGAATTGCTGACGACGGGATAGCCGGCGCGTGCAAAATCCTCCTCGGCCTTTCCGGCAACGGAAGAATCCAGCGCGGAGAAAACGAAGTCGCAATCGAGATTCGGGTCCAGGTCTTTAACCATGAGTTTCCGGGCCGCTTCGGGAATCGGACCTTCCAGGTGCCAGCGGGCCGCTTCGGCATAGGTTTTGCTCATGGAGCGTTCGGAAGCAGCCACAGCGGTTAATTCAAACCACGGATGGTCCGCCAACAGTTTCACGAGGCGCTGTCCAACCATGCCAGTGGCTCCGAGCACTCCGGCACGCCATTTTCTGCCATCGGGGCGGCAGCTCATCGCGCACCTCCGACATACGCAGCCTCGCTATCGGCGATCGCGATCTTTCCTTGGAGTTCCGGGCTCATCATACGGTTCCTCTTTGTTGTTCCGCCGGAGTCATTTCGGGAGGGGGAATAAATGAAAAAACCCACCGCCCGTCTTGCTTCGGGGGTGGGTTGGAAACTTTTCCTAGCTGGCTAGCTGTTTCTCCCATCGCCCGAAGCGCGCCTAGTGGACGTAGTGCGAGTCGTAGTCGTCATAATGGACGGCTTCGACGTGGTCGCGATTCGCTTCGTGGCGCCAGCCAACATAGGATTTCAAGATAACACGGTCCGTGCCTCCTCGAAGAGCCATTTTTTAGCAGGAGGAGTCAAACAATAAGCTCGAGCACGTCAGCCCGGATTCGGCCTTCTGCAATTCCGAAATGTCCAGCGACTCCACGCGAAGGCCCTTTGCCTCAATTCGCGCTCGCGTCTTCGGGAAAGACGCCGGAAAGACCACCGTTTCACCAATCAGAAGAGCATTGCCCGCATGCGGCTCGGCGGGATCCACATCTACCCAGTCAAACCCTTCCAAGCGTCTCCACTGAAACCACGCACGGTTCGCCAACAAGGTGTTCTTTCTCAGATAGGTGACCGCCGACTTCAGGTGAAGGCACCCGGTTACCGGTACGGCGGTTAAATCGTAGCTATACTGGCCCGAAATCACCGCGAGTTGCCGGATGCCTTCGGGGTTACTCCGCTGCGTCATCCCCGCAAAGAGTTTTCGTCCCACGCGCAAGACATCGCCGCCTTCGAGCGTGCCCGGAAGTTTCACATAGGCCAGTCTCCGGTGCGGCTCAAGCGCGGCGGCCAGTGAAGCCGCTTCCCTGCGGCGCGTCTCCGTGCCCGGCGAACAGATCACCGCCACTTCGTCGAGGACGATCGCGGGGTCTTCGACGAACATGGAATCCGGCAGGTCGCGCTCCTCTTGCAGGGAAATTACTTTTGCGCCGAGTTTCGCCAGTAGCGCCTCGTAGGCGTGGTGCTGCGCGCGCGCCTTCTCCAGATCGATGGGTTGGCGTTCGATGAAACTCAATTCGCAGTTTGTCAGGGAAGAGCTTACCGTCCGCGTGATAGCCGTCAGCATTTTTCGAATGTAGCAGAATCCATGAGGGCTGGAAGGAACTTTCTTCGCGATTTGCAGGGCGAACGAGTATGATTTTCGTGCGCATCCGGGCCGCGAGAAGCGAAGTGTCCGGACAGCTGATTTCCCGCGCCTCTCAAGGAGAACGCCTTCATGTCCGATGGAATTCGTCGCATTGTTGCTCTCAGTGTGCTGATGCTCGGCACAGGACTTTTGTGGGTCGCCGGCCGCACCAACGGAGATGCGGAAAAGGCGGACACCGAACGCAAAGCGGCGCTCGACGAAGCGCGCGAGCGCGCCGCGCAGAACGATCCCCGCCTGAAAGGCGCTTATCGCTATGACCGTGGCGGCTGGGTTTACGTTCACCTGGAAGGTGAACCCGCAGCCGTAGGTTTCCAGCACGGCTTCCTGCTTGCCTCGGAGATCGCAGACGCATTTCCGGCGATCAAGGCCCAGATGACACATTCTACGCGCCGCGATTGGGATTTTTTCCGGAATGCGGCGAAGGACATGTTGTGGCCAAAGATTGACGACGAATACAAACAGGAATTGCAGGGCATCACCGATGGGCTGAACACGCGCAGCGGTTCGCATCTTGACGTCTACGACATTGTGGCCATGAACGCGTTTGAAGAATTGCCGGACTACTACGTGGCGTGGCTGGACAAGCGCGAGAAGACCGCGAACGCCCCGAACCTTAAAAGCCCGGGAAACTGCAGTGCGTTTGTGGCCACGGGGAGCTGGACGAAAGACGGGAAGATCGTCATCGCGCACAATAACTGGACGGGCTATATGGCCGGCGAGCGCTGGCGGATTATTTTCGACATCGTTCCGAAAAACGGTTTTCGCATGCTGATGGACGGTTTTCCCGGGGTCATCGCCAGCGACGACGATTTTGGCATCAATAGTGATGGCCTGATGGTGACGGAAACGACGATTTCGCAGTTTGAGGGCTGGGACCCGAACGGCAAGGCTGAGTTTATCCGCGCGCGCAAGGCTCTGCAATATGCCGGCTCGATCGACGAGTACACGAGAATTATGCTCGACGGCAACAACGGCGGCTACGCCAACGACTGGCTGATGGGAGACCGCAAGACCAATGAAATCGCGCAACTCGAGCTCGGCTTGAAAGCCTATAAGCTCTGGCGCACGAAGGATGGCGTCTTTGCCGGCTCTAACTGGGCGCGGGATCCCAAGGTGCTGAAGCTGGACACGCCACAGTTCAATCCCAATGACTCCGAGAACTCGCCGAATGCGCGGCGCGCGCGCTGGGAACAGTTGTTGGATGAAAACAAGGGAAAGCTCGACGTGGAGCTCGCGGAAAAGTTGCTGGGCGATCACTTCGATACGTTTGACAAGAAAGAAGCGGCCAATGAGCGCACCCTTTGTGGGCACGTGGATATTTCGCCGCGTGGTGTAGCTATCTGGGCCTGGGGGCCGAGTTATCCCGGAGGCGCGGTGCAGGGCAAAGCCAGCGATTCCACCATGGCGCAACAACTTCGCTTCTTCGCGCGCATGGGCCATCCCTGCGGAGGGGATTTTGATGCCAAACCGTTTCTCGCGGCTCATCCGGATTACGCATGGCAGGAGCCGTATCTCCGCGATATGCCGGCGGGCCCGTGGACGGAATTCCACGCCGGCGAAATTCCGGCTCCGCAGCGTTAAGACAGGGAAGAGTGTTTGCCGGCAAGATGCCGGTGCAATAGTTGTCTCTACCTCGCGCTCATGCCGTGTTTTGCGACGAGGGCTTGCGGGAGCGCGGCGGCTTCCTGGGTAAGCCGCAGACAGTGTTCGTAGGCCAGATACACCTGGTCAAATGCCTTGTCCCACGAGGCGCCCAAAACCCTGCTGCGGGCGGCCGTGCCCATCATGCGCATTTTTTGTGGAGCGCGCGCAAGTTCCACGACGCGGGCGACAAATTCCTCGTCGGTTTCGGCGATGTAGCCGGTTTCTCCTTGCGCCACCAGATACCGCGGGCCTCCCTCGTTCGTTACCACCGCGGGAATGCCGGACGCCGCGGCTTCCTGAACTACGTTGCCGAATGTGTCGGTCCGGGAAGGGAACGCGAACAGGTCCATATTCGCGTAGGCCCGCGAGAGTTCTTCTCCGCGAAGCACCCCTGTAAATTTTCCGTGGCGCAGGTGGCGCTTCAGCCAACTCACTTCGCTTCCGTGGCCCACAACCACCAACTCAAAATCACGCAGCCCCATGGATTCGAGCGCCGTTTCAATCTTTGCGAGCAGGCGGACGCCCTTTTCCGGCGTCACACGGCCGACGAACCCGATGCGCACCACGCCATCATGCTGCGTACGGTGCGCGGGGTTAAATTGCTCCGCGTCCACGCCACGCGTCATCAGAAAGCAGGGCCGCTGCAGCTTCTTTTCCAGCCATTCCACCTGCGGCGGAGTCGGCGCGAGCGTAACCTTGGCCATGCCGTAAAACCACATCTGCAGGCGCAATCCTTGCACCTGCACCCAGCCCGCAGCCGGACGCGTGATCTTTCCAGGTAGAAAGCTGAGAAATTTTTGCAGCCTCCGCGCCGCAAACTGATGGAAATTTGTGTGCCACGACGCAACCAGCGGAGTGTTCAGGGTGTGGCAGAGGTACGCGGCGAGCTGGCCGAGTTCCCCGGGACTTGTGATGTGAATCATATCCGGCCGAAAGGCTATGACTTCGTTGCGCAGCCGGCGCAGGTATCGCCAGAAAAAAAGGTCGTATTGCAGATCGCGTTCAATCCCAATGCTGAGCCAGGCGCGCTTCAATTCGATGCGCCGCACGCTGCCTTCCTGGGAAACTCCGGGATTCGGCCCGCCATGAACCGCCAGGAAGGGATAGGCGTGGCGTTGCGCGTAGCTAACGAGTTGGCGAGCCGTCAGGGCGACGCCGTTGATTTCATGGAAAGTCTCGCAGAAGAGCGCCACGCGGGGCGGAGAGGTCATAGCCCTCCTTCTTCATTCCCCAAGAACGGCAATCGCAACGCAGGCCGCAGCGCGGGGTTGGCCACGAGAGCGAGCAACCACCGGAATTTGTCGACAACGCGGTGAAACCGGGTTCCGGTAAATTGCGAGAGTGGCGTGGCCCTGCCGTTTTCCTCGATAAACACGCGCGCCATCCAATGCTGCCGACCGAACTCGCCCGGCGCGTCGGCCAAGGCATGCCAGGAGTTTTCCAGCAAGCGCAACCGGAGCGCGTCGAAGAACTGCGGCATCAGCAAGATATCGCTTCGCCGCTCTTCCCGCACTTCCTGCACGAATTCGTCAAAGGAGGCGACGCGGCTCAAGTTTAGCGCGGCGTTCGGCTCGCAGCCGTGACGGTCACCCCCGGAAATCACGGGCAAGCCGATGGCCTCGCCGAACGCAAGCACCTCGCGATTCTCCCGCCGCGATCTCATGCCATTCAGTTCCAACGCGTGAATAAACGGCTGGTAGGTTGAGAGGAACTTTTGCAAAGAGCGGCGATGGGTTTCCAATCCAATGCTCTCGGCATCCCAGTAGGGATGGTTGAGCACGACCAATACGGAGTGGCAGTCGTGCAATCCGCGTAGGAGTTCGCTGAGTTTCGCCGCATCAAGCCTGACGGTGTATTGCGCAAAGTCCGTCATCCAAGAGGCAGCACGGGCTGGCGGGAGATTGTGGACACCGATGTGAAAGATAGTCTCCTCATAGGGCACGGTCCATTCCACGGAGATCGGAACGTCTCGCGTGGTCCCCAGCATTCGCAGATGCAGGCTGGCTTCGATGTTGTCGTGGTCAGAAAGGGATACCAGCGGCTTGAGTCCAAGGTCGCGCTCGATAACCGCGCTTTCGAGTTCGTGAGCTTCGCGGGGAGACAACGGCGGCGTCCAGTAATACTTGTTGAAGTCGAAATTCCATCCTTTATAAAGGTGCAGTCGGCCGAGTTCGCGCTCGATGATGTACCCTCCAATCGGAAACTTCGCAATGTAGGCCGGCAGGCGGTCGAGGCGTTCTTTCGAGTGCATGGTGTGGCTGTGGAGGGAGATACCGGTGCAATAGGACGAGGTGAAATTCGTGTTTTTCTTGAACCGATGGACCTGCGTAACAGGCTTGTTCATCGGACGCTCCGTCTGCGTTGGGTTCCAATCGCGCCGCAGCGTTCTATCTGTTGGAAGCGTAGAGCGCGTGTATTACCGGCGTGTAACTGGCATTTCAACATTCACGTTTTGGTGATCCTTTCGACACAAAACCGCCCAAGTCTTTTTAAATTTCCTGCGTTTCAAGCTGGCGTAAAATCTGCGTAACACCGCACGTTTTATTTTGCTGGTATGAAATCGTCCCGAGTTCCGCGCGGCTGCGAAAGTAGCACCCGAAGATGAGGGCTGCGCTTCGCAAAGGACTTCCCCTCCTGGCCCTGATTCTTTCTTTTGCCTTCCTTCCCGCCGTCTCTTCTCCCACCTCGGATCGCCAACCGGTCACGGAAGCCCTGGGATGGATCCGCTCCACGCCCGGCCAGGCCGTGCAATACAACTACGCGATGACCGCCCGTGTGCGCCTGCTGTTTTTCTGGGCAGGCAAGGACGACGTCGGCGGCGGCTACATCCGGCGCGGCGTTGCAAGCGAGCACCCGCGCGAGGAGTTTTTCCAGGTGCTTTTCGGCAGCGATCCGGCAAAGGCGCCGCGGAGCATCAACCGCTGGGGCGCAGGGACGGAAGTTTCCTGGCATAAAAGCGCGGTGGCCGCATCTTCTTTGCAGGAGGACGTGACCGCCAGCGCGTTTTTCGGATTCATGAAGTCCTCGCGCGGCAAATCCGCGGGAGAAATGCAGGAGGAATTAAAGCGGGAGCAGGAACGCGGCGAGCACGCTTTCACCGGGATCCTCAGCCGGGTAGAACCCGGCCGCGCGATCTCCCTGGTCACGAACCTGCAATCAGATACCGACTACAACCTTCACGATTATGCCCAGGCCGAGCCGGTAATGCTGGACCGGCTAAGCGGCTCGACGCGACCTTTGCGCAGTTTGCAGGACGAATCGCGTTGTCCGCGCGCCGAGGAGTTTCTTGGAACCGTAGCGGAGTTGGTTGCTGCGGCGCTGGTCACGGCTAAGGCGCCAGAATCGCGGTGTTACGTCTATGATGCTCAAGAAAATACGCTGACTCTGGAGCGTGTGTCGCCGGTACACTCGCTTCCCATTCAACTCCACGGGCCGAATAACAGCGTGCTGTTGAATACCTCCTACCCGGATTTGCTGCAGCTTGATTTTGTTTCCGCACACAAATCGACAGGCAAGAAGGTGTACTTCTCCCTGTTGGTCGGCACAAAGGGAGAGATGCGCGGCGTGCCGGTGCAGATTCGGTACCAGCCCAACGGGTGGTTTCAGGTGGTTTTGAATCTGCTGCCAGCCGGCGCGGGTTCACCGCAAAGACGGTAGCGATGCAATAGCTTCAGTTCGCCGCGGCTGCAGCGGCGGGTACGGAGATTTCCACGCGCGAAGGATATTTCGCCGAACGGTAAACCCGCTCCGTGGCCTTCTGGTAGTCGGATTCTTTGGCTTCAAAAATATTCAGCACGAATTTTTGCGGGTTGCGATCATAGAGAGGGAACCAGGTGCTTTGTACCTGCACCATGATGCGGTGGCCCTTTTTGAAAACGTGATTCGCGGTGTGCAGGTCAATGGTAAAGGGCGTGATTTCGCCGGGGGTGATCGCTTCCGGTTTTTCGTAGGAATTGCGGTAGCGGCCGCGAAAGATTTCGTCGGCGATCATCAGCTCAAAGCCTGCCAGGTCCGGATCAGCATCAAATTTTTCGGGATACACGTCAATCAGCTTCACGATCCAATCGGCATCTGACCCAGTAGTAGAGGCAAACAGCTTCGCGGTTACTTGCCCTGTCAAGGTTACGTCTTCGGCCAGTTCGCCGGTCTTCCAGGTCAGCACATCGGGACGCTTGTCGACAAAGCGCTGGTCCTGCACCAACCAGGTGTACCAGCGCCCGGCATGATCGGTGGGATAGGTCTCGTCGACGGGCCGGTTGCGGTAGGGCACGGGATTTGCCGGGTCGCTGAGGTAGGAGTCGAACGCCTCCGTCGCATCGCTCTTTGGCACGTCAAAACTCAATTTCCCTTCCAGGCCAAAATAGAGGCTCTTCTTCTGCGCGTCCGCCGGCGGCCAAGCGTCGAAACGCGTCCAGGTGTCGCTGCCGGTTTGGAATAACAGTGCCTCTTTTAGAGGCAGCGTGCCCTTGTCGTGCAAATAATAGGCAAACCAGGGTCCCTCCACCTGCTCGCGGAAATATTTTCCCGTGTCGCTATGGAACGGAATCTGGCCGAGAAAATTGCCCGGGCCGTGCGCCCAACCGCCGTGATTCCATGGACCGACAACAAGAAAATCCAGATGGGCTGCGTCGTTTTTTTCCAAGTCGGCGTACAGCGCCATCGGGCCGTAAAAATCTTCCTGGTCCCACCAGCCCGCAACATTCAAATTTGGGACTCTGGCCTGGTGCAGCGCGTGTGCAAGGGCTTTTCGCTGCCAGAATTCGTCGTAGGCAGGGTGCTCCACAAAACTGTTCCAAGATGGAATCTTTCTGTGGAGATATTTCTTGTTGACGTTCGACAGCGCTCCCACGTTCAGATACCAGTCGTACAAATCGTCGCGATCGAAATTCAACTGGCCTCGCTCCTTATTTGATTCCATTTGCGTTGCATACTCGTAGCCATAGCTGAAGCGGAACGCGCCGTTGTGAAAGAAATCGTCGCCCAGCCAGGTATCGCCCATGCAAGCTTGTTCGGAAACCGCCTTCAGCGCCGGGTGCGGGTTCACGAGCGCCATTGCGGCGAGAAATCCTCCATAAGAAATTCCCGCCGTGCCGATGCGGCCGTTGTTGCTGGGGACATTTTTAATGAGCCACTCGATGGTGTCGTAAGTGTCTGTGCTTTCGTCCACGCCCTTGGGGTCTTTATCGTCGTGCAGCGGGCGGTTCATCACGAACTGCCCTTCTGAGCCGTAGCGTCCGCGAATGTCCTGGAACACGAAGACGTAGCCGTCGGCGAACATGTGCTCGTAGGTATACAGCTTCGGGCTATAGCCCTTGTCCGGCGCGGAAATTCCGTAAGGTGTGCGCTCCAGGAAAATCGGCAGTGCTTCCTTCGCATCCCGTGGGGCGTAAATTTCGGTGTGCAGCTTCACGCCGTCGCGCATGGGAATCATCACTTCGCGCTTGTCGAAGAGGGCCGGGAAGTTAAGCCGCGCGGAAATCTGGGCCGCCGCTCCGGAAGCGCCTAGCAATGACAGGACCAAAGTTACACAAATCTTTTGCAGGGTTCTCATGCGCGGGCCAGTCCTCCACCTTTTTCAAAAGGGCGCCGCGAGCATATCACAACGAACCGTACCCGTTGGCCGTACTGCCCGCCTCTGTTAGACTGTTATTTCGTACCACCGCACCTGTTTTTGATGAAGAAAGGATTCGTCCGGGCTGCTGGTTGTTTCAGCAGCCCTTTTTGTCTTAAGACGCTTTTACTGAAATGACTAAAGATATTCGTAACATCGCCATAATCGCTCACGTGGACCACGGCAAAACCACGCTAGTCGACGCCATGCTGAAACAGTCCGGTATTTTCCGCGCCAACCAGGAAGTGGCGGAGCGCGTCATGGATTCGAACGACCTCGAACGCGAGCGCGGCATCACCATTCTTGCCAAGAACACCGCCCTGCGCTTCCGGGATACGCATATCAATATTGTGGACACCCCCGGCCACAGTGATTTCGGCGGCGAAGTGGAACGGGCATTGCGCATGGTCGACGGCGTCGTGCTCCTTGTGGACGCCAGCGAAGGCCCGCTGCCGCAAACGCGCTACGTTCTTCAGAAGGCCCTCGCATCAAAGCTGGCTCCGGTCATTGTGCTTAACAAGATCGATCGTGGCGACGCGCGCCCGGAAGAAGTGCTCAACGAAATCTACGATCTTTTTATCGATCTCGACGCCACCGAAGACCAGCTCGAATTCCCGGTCGTGTATACCAACGCTCGCGAAGGCGTGGCGCACCGCAAAGTCGGCGACGACTCGCGGGACCTCCTGCCGCTCTTTGAAGCCATTGTGGCCAAGATTCCTCCACCGACCGGCGATCCCGCGGGCGTTCTCCAGATTCAGGTAACCAACCTCGATTACTCGGAATTTCTTGGCCGCATCGCCATCGCCCGCGTGTTCAACGGCACCCTGAACCGCGGCGACGAAGTGGCCATCAGCAAGCTCGACGGCAAGCTGCAAAACGCAAAAATCACGAAGCTTTTCACCTTCCGCGGCCTGGAACGCGATGAAGCGGATACCGTCGTCGCGGGAGACATCGTAGCCATCGCCGGCGTCGAGGGCATTCAGATCGGCGAGAGCATCACGAATCGCGATAACCCCGCGCCGCTCGAGCCGCTAACCATTGACGAGCCGACGCTGGCGATGATTTTCTCCGTCAATTCCGGCCCGCTCTCCGGCCGCGAAGGCATTTATCTCACCTCGCGCGATTTGCGCGATCGCCTGGCCAAAGAGCTCCTCACCAATGTTTCCATTCGCGTCGAAGACACGGACACGCCGGAATCTTTCCGCGTGCTGGGCCGCGGCGAATTGCAGCTGGCTATCCTGATTGAAACCATGCGCCGCGAAGGCTTCGAATTGATGGTTGGCAAACCGGAAATCGTGGTGCGCACCGAGAACGGCAAAAAGCTGGAGCCGATTGAGCGCCTGGTGATCGACATCCCGGAAAACTTCATTGGCATCATCATGGAAACCGTCGGCAGCCGGCGCGGGGAAATGTTGAAGATGAGCAATCACGGCTCCGGCCGCGTGCGCCTGGATTTCAAGATTCCTTCACGCGGTTTGATCGGGCTGCGCAGCCAGTTGCTGACCGACACGCGCGGTACCGCACTGATTCACTCGATTTTCGAGGGCTGGGTGGAATACGGCGGTGACCTGGCTCTTCGCCCGACGGGCGCATTGGTGGCGGATCGCCCCGGCGCTTCTACGGCCTATGCTCTGTGGGGTTTGCAGGAACGCGGCGAACTCTTCATCGGCCCCGGCGTCGAAGTCTACGAAGGGATGGTCGTCGGCGAAAACTCGCGCGAACAGGACATGGAAGTGAATGTCACAAAGGAAAAGAAGCTTACCAACATGCGCTCTTCGACCGCCGATGAAGCCATCCGGCTGATTCCGCACCGCGTGCTGAGCCTCGAACAAGCCATCGAGTTCATCGCCGACGACGAGTTTGTCGAGATCACTCCGAAATCGATCCGACTGCGCAAGAAAGTGCTGCAGGCAGGGAAGCGGCCGCGCCGCTGGCAGGAAATCCGCGCCAGCCAGGAAGCCGCCGGGTAGTTCTTTGACTGGTGGTAGGCAGACGTCACTTACATTCGAATCGTGGCATCAGGGTAGGAGCGGTTTTCCGTCGGCGGCGGGCAGCGACAGTCCGGCTTCTTTCGCCAGCGTCGGCGCCACGGTTCGCATATCAATCAAGCCCAAGTCTTTTCCCGCGGGCACGCCCGGCCCCACGAGAAAGAACGAGGCTCGCAAATCCGGCAGGTCCGGCAATTCTCCGTGCGTGCCGCCCGGCTTGGTTTTTGAAACCACGGGTCCGGTCAAGGTCATGCCCGTTCGCCAGCCGGGCTTGAGGCTCACAAAAAACGAAGCTTCCGGATAGCCTCCTCTTTGGTGTAGATCATTCGCCTCTAGCACACGGTCGATTCCGTTGGCCGGATCGCTCACCAGCCTCGCTAGCAGCACGCGCACTTCCGCCAGCGTCGCCTCGTCTTTTGGATCCTTCAGCATGATGGCCGCGGATCCACCGGTTTCCCAGGGCATCGCTCGCCAATCGGTGATCTTGCCTTTTTCGTCCGTGGAAAACAGCTTTGCCTCGCGAAAAGCCGGGAATGGATTGAACTGTTGATCGTAGTTGGCAAACCCGTGGTCGGATACCACGGCAACAAAGGCTCGGCCCGGAGCGATGTGCTCTGCTTCTTCGCGGATTTTCCCGATGACTTCGTCCAACTTCTCCAGCACCGCGATGCTTTGCGAACTGAAAGCCTGCGTTTCATGCTGCATGTGGTCCAACGAGCTCAGGTGCAGTGTAAGCAGGGCCGGCTGCTTTTTCTTGAGAATCCATATTGCGTAGTTGCCGCGCACTTCGTCGGCTTCCACACTCGTGTCGATGCCGCCGCGATAATCGCCGATTGCCGGCTTAGCCTCTTCGAGCAAACCAGGAGTCGCCAGCGCATGGACCAACTTGGCGTCCTCGGCGGTACCCGCCCGCCATATTTCTGGAATGTTCCAAGTAATTTTGGCCCCGACGGTTACCGGCCATTGGATGCTTGCGGTCGTGCGACCCGCGGCGGCGGCGGCACTCCACAACGTCGGCTCCCGGATGTCTTCCGCATACCAATACCAGCCCTGGTAATTCTTTTGCAGAGGATCAAAGGTGAGGTTTGCCAGGATGCCGTGTTTTGCGGGCCAGACGCCTGTCATCAATGTTGTGTGGCTGGGATAAGTCACCGAGGGGACCACGCCAGTGACGCCATCGGCATAAGTGCCTTCCTTTAAGAAACGCCGGAGGTTCGGCACCTTGGCGGCATGCTGGTCCGCAGCGGTAATGTAGTCTGGCCTCAGCCCATCGACGGAAATGACCACCAGCAAGGGATTGGCTGGCTGCTGAGCAGGGGTGGAATATACCGCGGCCAGCTGGCCGGCGATGCCTAACAACACCCCAAACAGCATCCCTATCCTCTTTGGTTTCATCCATACCCCCTGGCGTTTCCCCTGGGACTCAATTTGATGTAGAGTAAGCGCCAAGTAGCTAGCGCCCAGAGCATTACATAAATCTGTTGCTCGCCCATGAATTCTTGAGGCAGTGGAGTTAACTCTCGTTTTTTCAGGACGGTGTCTGTGAATATTCCGGTTCCGGGTTCCTCGAACGGCCATGCTTCGTACCCTACCATTGCGGCTACGGCGACGGCCCTTCCACCCCATCGCATCACTCGCGACGACGTGAAGTATTACTTCGGCCGCGTCTTCGATGTCCCGGAGCGCCGCGTGGAAGCCATGATGGCTATTGTGGACAACGCCCAGGTCCACAACCGTCACTCCATCTTCCCCATTGACTACACCATCGAACCCCGCCCGCTCTGCCAGACCAATAATGAATACATCGAACATTCCATCCGGTTAGGCAAGGAAGCAACAGAAAAGTGCCTGGAACGCGCGGGGATGAAGCCCGAGGACATCGACCTGATCATCACCGTTTCCTGCACCGGATTTATGATCCCTTCCCTGGATGCGCACTTGATCCAGATGTTGGGTTTCCGGTCGAACGTGCGGCGCATGCCCTTTACCGAACTGGGTTGCGCGGCGGGAGCCATGGGCCTCTCGCGGGCGGCGGATTTTATCGCCTCGAATCCCGGTAGCAACGTGCTGGTACTTGCCGTGGAGCTTCCTTCGCTGACCTTTCAACGCAAGGACATCACCCAAGCCAACCTGATTTCTTCCATCCTATTTGGGGACGGCGCGGCGGCGGTCATCGTCACCGGACAAAAAAAGTCCGGCCCGCAAATCCTGAAGACGGAAACCTATACGTTTCCCGATTCTCTGGGAGCCATGGGCTTCGATCTGCGCGACTCCGGCTTTCACATTATTCTTCGCAAAGATGTTCCCGAAATGATTGGGGGCCGCATTAAGGAACTCGTTCACGGATTCCTTTGTCGCAACGGCAAAAAGCGCGAAGAGATCAAGGGCTGGATCTTGCATCCCGGCGGCGCGCGCCTGCTCGGCACCATCGAAGAAGAGCTCGGCCTGTGCAAGTGCGACACGCAGCCTTCCTGGGACGTGCTGGGTAACGTCGGCAACCTTTCCAGTGCGACAATCCTCTTTATTCTTCAGGAGTGGCTGGAAAAGCGCACCCTCAAATCCGGAGAGCACGCCCTTGCGGCGGCTTTCGGTCCCGGCTTCAGCGCGGAATTCCTGCTACTGCAATGGAACTGACGGTTATCGCATATTTGGCTCTTTTGTCCGTGGTTGCGCTGCTGCGGCTATACGAACTGCGCATCTCGCGGCGCCATCAGCAGGAGATGATTTCCCGTGGCGCTTCGAAAGTGGAAGAGCCGCGTTTTCGCTGGATGGTGGTTCTGCATACCGCGGTGCTGGCCGGGGCGGCTTGCGAAGTCGTCTTTCTCCGGCGACCTTTTATCCCGACGCTGGCGGCAACCTGCTTGGTAATTTTTGTGGGCGCGAACGCAGTTCGCTGGTGGGTCATCCGTACCCTGGGCGAACATTGGAACGTCCAGGTAATGAACTCCACCGGCCTTGGGGTGATCACCAGCGGGCCTTTTCGCTACGTGCGGCACCCGAATTACGCGGCCGTGTTTATCGAAATGCTGGTGCTGCCGCTGATCCATACGGCGTGGATTACCGCCCTGGTTGGCTCCGTCGCCCATATTCTGGTACTGTCACAACGCCTGGCCACGGAGGAAAAGGTGCTGTTTTCGGATACCCACTACCGCGAGGCCATGTCCGGTAAGCCGCGCTTTCTTCCGGGCTTGTTCTGAGATCGAGAAACGATGCGTGCTTTTTGCGTTTTGCTCATCGCGGTAATCGCCGGCCCGCCGCTATTTGCCGCCCAATCCGCGCAATCTCCGGGTAAGCTCAGTTCTCCTGCATTCAGTTCCGACCCGGAGCTGAAAAACGGCTACCGGCTTCTCTACGAACAGAAATTCCTGGAAGCACGGAACGTATTTGAGGAATGGATAGGGAAACACCCCGCTGAGCCTTTCGGGCAAGTTTCTATTGCCGCCAGCTATCTGTTCGAAGAATTTTACCGCCAGCAGGTCTTAACCAGTGATTATTTTCTTAATGACAAACGGTTTCTGGGAGGCATCACCGGCACGCCAGATCCCAATCGCATTAAGAACTTTGAAGACGCGGTCGCCAAGGCGCGCGCTCTGGCTGGTCAACGGTTGAAGGAAAACAAGCGCGACCCCGAAGGTCTTTACGCCATAATCCTGTCGGCCGGCATGCAGTCCGACGCCGACAGCATGCTTTTGAAAAAGCATTACGACGCGTTGAAGCATCTTAAGGAGGCGAATACCAGCGCGGAAATTCTACTGGCGGACCATCCCGACGCGTACGACGTGTATGTCGCCCCCGGCATCGCCTATTACGTCATCGGCTCTCTTTCCGGCGGCGCCCGCTTTTTCCTGTGGTTTGGCGGCATTCATGGAGACAAGGAATTGGGCATGGAGAAAGTCGAGAAGACCGCCGACAACGGCAATTACCTGAAGCCTTTTGCCAAGATTCTTCTGGCCCTCTCGGCCCGCCGGGAAAAGAAGCGGGATTTGGCGATCAAGAACCTCAAGGAACTTACCGAGGAATTTCCTGGCAATACCGTATATGAAACCGAATATGCCAAGGCCCTTGGCCGACCCATTCCCGCAACGCTAGGTCCCGCTCCGTAGCTAAATTCTGCCGATATATCGCCACGCAAGCTTGCGCCTTGCGCCTGCGTCTTTTCCTGACGCGCTCTATTTGGATTGCGCGTTCCCACCCACCCAATCTCACGCCTAGCCCCGACGTTTTTCAATAACTAATTTATTATCCATTAGTTGCATGGCTCTCGTTTGGTGCACTAGCTGCTGTTGTTTGAGGGGTGACTTGCAACGCCGAATCGTCGTTTTTGCGCTGAGGGATCCATGGAGCCCAAGGAAACGTATCTGGACCGCGTGACCACGGAGGTCGAGGATTTGGCTTCGCGCGTGGCCCTTTTGAAAGGGCGGTTTGCCAAGCAAAAGGCCAGCGTGAAGCTCGATCACTACTGGGAACTCGAACACGTCCGTTCGCGGTTCGCGGAATTCAAGCACCGCATCGAACAACTTGAGGACGCGGACGATCCGGAACTCGCAAGACTTCAGGAAAATGTGGACGCGGCCTGGAATGACGCAATGCGCGCCGTGGACACGCTCATGACCGCACTTAATTGATTGTTTTCAGCGACGAACTTCCGAGCCGGATCGCCTGAGGAGGACGTCATGAAGAACACCGGAAAGGCTGGTCTGGGTCATCACACGAAGTAGGAGAAAGTCAGCAAGCGACTGGCGGCCGATCGTGCGGCCATTGCACTGAGGCAAGCAGTAGGCAAAAGAGCAATAAGGGCAAGAAGGCATTGCGGCTAGCGAGCATCGCGGCCGCACGCAGGACGGGGAAGGCCCAGGTCCCTTCCCCGTCTTGCTTTTTTTTGCTGCCTGGATTCCCCGCATGTCGCTGCTACAATGCTCGTTCCCTTCAGAAAGGCGGTTTGTCATGTTCCAGCCGGGTCTTTTGACGGAGCGCGCCATTTTCCTGACTGGGGGCGGCACTGGCTTGGGGCGCTCGATGGCGCTGCATTTCGCGAAACTTGGCGCGCGCATGTTTATCGTCGGCCGCCGCGAGGAGCCTCTTAAGTCCACTTGCGATGAGATTCACCGCGATGGAGGCGCCGCCGCTTACGCCACTTGTGACGTGCGCGATTACTCCGCCGTGGAAGCCGCCTTTGGCACTGCAGAACTCCAGTTCGGTGAAATCGACACGCTGGTCAACAACGCCGCGGGAAATTTTATGGCCCGCACGGAAAAGCTTTCGCCAAACGCATTCGGCGCCGTGGTAGGCATCGTCTTGAACGGCACGTTTCACTGCACCCAGGCCTTTGCGAGGCGCCGCATCGAAAGAAAACTCGGCGGGAACATTCTCAACATCACGACCACCTATGCAGCGATTAGTTGCGGGAGCGGCTACGTGGTTCCTTCGGCCTGCGCGAAGGCCGGCGTGCTGGCCATGACCACTTCTCTCGCCGTGGAATGGGCGAAGTACCATATCCGCATCAATGCCATCGCGCCCGGGCCATTTCCAACCGAGGGCGCGTGGTCCCGTTTGATTCCTTCGAAGCAGTTTGAGGAGCACGCAATCAGCAAGCATCCCATGAAGCGCTTCGGCAAGCACCAAGAGCTTACGAACCTGGCTGCTTTTCTCATCAGCGATATGGCGGAATACATCAATGGGGAATGCGTGGTGATTGATGGGGGCCAATGGCTGCGCGGAGCCGGCGAATTCAACGACCTCGGGATGTTGCCTGATTCGGTTTGGGAGCAACTCGAAGCTGCCCGGCCCAAGAAATAACAATCTCAATGCGGGCCTTGTAGGGCACGCGCCTTCTGCCACCTTTGTTCAGTTACTCCGGGAGTGCACTGCCGCGCAACGCCACCTTCAACTCCACCGTTTGCGTCATGCGGCCAGCTTCCTCTACCTGCACGCGGATTATTTCTGTTTTGCCGGTCCTTAAATCAGCCTCTGTCAATACCGGAGTTTCCATTTCCACCCGCAGATTCGTTCTAGGCTCCGCAGGCAACTTCAGTTTTCCGGTGCCGCTGACCACTTTCCATCCGCTTGGCGCTGAGGCGTTTACGGTGATGTCCAATTCGCCTGCAGCGTCATGGCAAATCGTGATCGGAACACTCAATGTGTTTCCGCTCTTGATGGCGATTTCCGGCGTTTTCGCCACAGGCAACTCGCTCAGGCAGTGCTCTTTTCGGTATTGCTTGTAAAAATTCCACGGCCCTCCGAGTTCGACGGTTGTGTTTTCCGCGGACCGCGATACCTGTGAGAGAGCCGTGCACACCGCTGGTTTCCCTTCGAAATTCGCAAAAACATCATCCGTAGGCTTGCTCTCGTAGTACGACTTTCCAAAAATTAGCGTCTCCGGATTGCTCCACCAGCCCTGCTCTGGGTCGCTCATCAGCTTTTCTACTTCCGCGTCGCTCAATTTCGAAATTCGCTCGATGGCTTCCGGATATTGCGTCAAATGAGTCATAGCCGCGTAGAGGGCGAGTTTCCAATACGGCTTCTTCTGCGATGGTGAAACTTCGGTGATGGAGTACGCCGGCCCGGTGTTCGCAAACTGCCGGTCATCTTGAGCGTCAGGGAAGTAATAAAGTTTCTTCGGTTGCCAGGGATTCAAATTCTCCAGGTAGATCTCGCGCTTCGGCGAGGCGCCGGCAAGCTGGGAAGGAAAAACGGTTTCACTTCCGGCCAGGTCGAATGCCTCGGTCGTAATCACCCCCGTCGCCTGGTGGTCACCGTGATTTTCTCCAATGAAGACGCCTGGCAACGAAGTGATGATGACATCCGGCCGCGTCAGGCGAACCAGTTCCACCATCCTTTCGAGATTCGCGCCGTGACCCCAATTCGTGAGCGAATTCAAAACGTTTTGCGAAGCTGTGTCCTTCCCGTCCAGGAACCACACGTTGGTGATGCCCAGCCTGGCGCAAGCTTCGCGGGCTTCGATTTCACGGATATCCGTCAGCGCCCCGGCGCGCTCCGCGCCATGATTATTCGCTCCGCTGCCGCCATGCGTGCCAAACACCACGGCCACCCGCTTATGGAGGTCGTAAATGGCCCGCGCCAAATAGGGTGTCACGGCTCCTTCATCGTCCGGGTGCGCTACAACCACCAGAATGTCGGCCTTGAACCTGTCATCCGCCCCCCGAGTTTTCTGCTGCGCTTGAGCCGGGATCAACAACCCGGCGAGAAATCCAACTGCAACCAGAACACGCAAACTACGCTTCATGCCATTCTCCAACTGAAATTAACCAAGGCCAGAAGTGTACCCCGGACCTATTCCCCGACGCGAATTTGGTCATGTAGGACGCCATTGCCATCGTCCGCAACTTGACCCGTCCCGCACCCGCCGATACTCTAGCTAGTTACAACCTCTGCAGTTTTGCCTGCAGGTCAGGACATCTCGCATGGATCAGATTCACATAACCTTACCCGATGGCAGCGTCAAGGACTTCCCTAAAGGCGTGACGCCCGTCGAAATCGCCAAGTCCATTTCGCCGCGCCTGGCCGACGCCGCACTCGTCGCCAAGGTGTATGCCATGGACGGCAACGGCTCCCAGTCAAAGACTGGCATCTTTTCCAACTCCGTCGATCCCGAGCCCGACGGTGGCCTGCTATACGATCTGCGGCGCCCGCTCGAGCAGGACGTCAAGCTGCGGATCCTCACCGAAAAGGACTCCGACGCGCTCTATGTCTTCCGCCATTCGGCAGCGCATCTACTGGCCGCGGCGGTGACTGAACTTTATCCCACCGTGAAGCTGGGCATCGGACCGCCGGTCGAAAACGGTTTTTTCTACGAATTCCTGCGCGAAGAGCCTTTCACGCAAGAAGACCTGCAGAAGATCGAAAGGAAGATGCACGAGCTTGCGGAAAAGGACCTCCAGAACGAACGAAAGCTCCTGCCGAAAGCCGAAGCGCTGAAGCTGTACAAGGATTCCAACCAGATATTCAAATGCGAACTCGTCGAGGAAAAGGCCGACGAACCGATGGTCTCGTTTTACACCACCGGAAAATTCATCGATTTCTGCCGTGGCCCGCACATCCCGTCCACCAAGCGCATCCAGGCGTTCAAGCTCACCAACGTCGCTGGCGCCTACTGGAAAGGGCAGGAAGGGAATGCGCAGTTGCAGCGAATTTACGCGCTCGCGTTTTATACGCAGAAAGAGCTCGATGAGTATCTACACCGCATCGAAGAGGCCAAGCGCCGCGACCACCGGAAGCTAGGCACGGAACTCGATCTCTTCAGCATCCAGGAAGAAGCCGGGCCGGGCCTGATTTTCTGGCATCCCAAAGGCGGCTTGATCCGCACGCTGGTAGAAAACTGGTTGCGTGAGGAGCTGCTCAAGCGCGGCTACGACTTGGTATTCACTCCGCACATCATGCTTTTTGATTTGTGGAAGACCTCGGGCCACACCAATTTCTATAAGGAAAACATGTTCGGGCAGATAGAGGTCGAAAAGGCCGACTACCAGCTGAAGCCGATGAATTGCCCGGGCCACATTCTGATTTACAAGTCGAAGCTTCGCAGCTATCGGGATCTGCCCGTGCGCCTTGGCGAACTTGGCACTGTCTACCGCTACGAGCGCAGCGGCGTGCTGCACGGCTTGCTGCGCGTGCGTGGCTTTACCCAAGACGATGCCCACATTTTCTGCATGCCTTCGCAAATGGAAGCCGAGGTGGAAGCCTGCATCGATTTCGCCTATGCGGTGATGAAGAATTTTGGCTTCGACAAATTCGAAGTGGAACTCTCTGACTGGGATCCCAAACACCCGGAAAACTATCCTGGAAAAGCGGAAGACTGGTCGCACGCCAGCAGCGTACTTGCCGCCGTCATGGAACGCATGAAGATTCCCTACAAACGCATGGTGGGGGAAGGCGCCTTTTACGGCCCGAAAATCGATATCAAGCTCATTGACGCCATCGGCCGGCCTTGGCAACTCACCACCGTCCAATTCGACTTTAATCTGCCAGCGCGCTTCGGCCTGGAATATGTGGGCGAAGACGGCGGGCGGCACCAACCTTTAATGGTCCACCGGGCGCTGCTCGGTTCCGTGGAGCGCTTCTTCGGCATCCTGATCGAACACTATGCTGGCGCGTTTCCGCTGTGGCTCGCTCCGGTGCAGGTGGAAATCTGCCCGGTCAGTGAAAAGGTCATCGACTACGCGAAGCATCTCCATGAAACACTGAAGAACCACGGTATTCGCGCGCATCTCGATGACCGCAACGAGAAATTGCCTGCGAAAATCCGCGACGCTCAGTTGCAGAAAATTCCCTATATGCTCGTCGTTGGCCCCAAGGAAGCCACAGCTGGCACGGTCAGTGTCCGCCATCGCAGCAAGGGCGATCTCGGCCCGCGTCCCCTCGCCGACTTACTTGCCGCCCTCGAGGAAGAGATCGAAAAACGGGTTATTAAATAGTTGGCCCGAGACCGCACCGCATTAATTGTTTTGCACTCCGGAAACTGCTCTGCAATTTTTCATTTCCGGGTACGTCCCGCATGTGATACCTTCCGGGGCTATGAGCGACCCAATCACACTTGGTTCGAGTGCTCCGCCGCAGTTCGCCACGGCCGAATACGCTTCGCAGGCGGGAGCCGAAACCTGCAAATCCTGTAACCGGCCCCTTTCGACAAGCTACTACCGTGTAAACGGCTCTCTGGCCTGCGACAATTGCGTTTCGCAGCTGCAAGCGCACTTATCGAAAGACACGCACGCAGCCTTTGTACGCGGGCTGCTTTTCGGGGCGGGCGGGGCGGTTCTCGGCTTAATCCTCTATTCGGCCTTTGGGATCATCACCGGCCTGGAAATCGGGTATTTATCGCTTGCCGTCGGCTACATCGTCGGCAAGGCATTGCGCATGGGATCCGGAGGGGTGGGCGGGCGCCGATATCAAATTGCAGCTGTGCTGTTCACGTACTTTGCCGTTTCCATGTCCGCGGTGCCGATTGGCATCTATGAAGCCGCCAAAAATTACAAGGCAAAACCTCAGCAGACGGCAACGGCGCCGGAGAATCCTTCTGCGAACGACCCGCACACAAAGTTGTCCTTATCCCCAGAAGGAAAAGCCGTGGCTGCAGATGAGAAAGCCGGCCCGAGCGCAGGGAAACTTCTCGGCACACTGCTTTTCTTCGGCCTCGCTTCTCCGTTCCTGGAGCTCCAGAATCCGGTCAACGGCGTTTTGGAAATTATCATCCTGCTCGTGGGCATCCGCATTGCGTGGCGATTAACAACCGCGCCGCAATTGGATATTGTCGGGCCGTTCGAAGTACGCCCGGCGAACACCTGAAAACGCAGCGACGCTATCCATGGACGATTTGCTGGTACCGCCGCGCCAGTGCCACAACTGTGGGTCGGACCTGCCGTTGGGACTGCTGGCGTGCGAAAAGTGCCACACACTGGTTTATAGCGAACGCCTTGCGCAGATTTCCCATCGCGCACAGACCCTGGAACAAGAGGCCGCGTTTCAGCAGGCTCGCGAGGAATGGGCAAAAGCCCTGCCGCTTCTTCCGCCGAGCGCGACGCAGGCCGAGTGGATTCACTCGCAAATTACGAAACTCGATCTGGCCCTACGAGCAGGCCCTCCGGCAAAACCTAAAAACGAGTGGGCCAAGCGCTTTGGGCCGCTTGCGCCCCTGTTGCTGCTGCTGTCTAAGGGCAAGTTCCTGTTGACGGCCCTCTTCAAGCTGAAATTTCTTCTTACTTTCTTTACGTTCCTGGCGGTCTATTGGTCGCTGTACGGCGCACGCTTCGGGATTGGCTTCGTGGTTCTCATTCTGGTGCATGAAATGGGGCACTATGTGGACATCCGGCGGCGCGGTCTGCCGGCAGAAATGCCTGTGTTTCTTCCGGGACTCGGGGCGTATGTGCGCTGGGAAGCGATGGGAGTCACGCGAATCAGCCGGGCTGCCATCAGTCTGGCGGGGCCCTTGGCGGGTTTCCTTGGAGCGGCCGTTTGCTTTTACGCATGGAAACGCACGGGCAATTCATTGTGGGCAGCGCTGGCCCGCGCTTCGGCGTGGCTTAATATCCTGAACCTGATCCCGATCTGGGTCTTTGACGGAGGGCAGGCGACGCTTGCGCTCTCGAAGATGGAGCGCTGGATTCTCTTGGCCCTGGCCCTTCTTTTGTGGCTCCAACTGGGAGAGAGTGTCTTCTTTCTGGTCGCGGCGGGCGTTGTCTATCGCCTCTTCACGAGAGATCTTCCTCCACTAGCCGCGCCGCGGATCGCGGCATATTATGCGTGTGTCCTGGTGGGCCTGGGAATCCTGCTCCATTTTGTTCCGGGCGAAATGTTTCCCCGGCAATGAATGCGTTCGAGCCGCCGCTTCTTTTTGGGAGTGGCAGGAACACCTTGTAGCGAAACCGGCGTCTATACAAACTTAAGGCTGGCTTCCATGAAATATCCTTCTGGCATTTCCCGTCGGCTTTTCCTTACGCTGGCAGCCGGAGCTGTTGCAGTTCCTCACAATCTTTTTGCGGAAAGCGAGGTTCCATCCTTGCTCGACCACATTCTGCTCGGCTGCAACAACCTGCAAGGCGGGATCGACTTCGTCGAAAAGCACACGGGTGTCCGTGCACAGTTTGGCGGCGTCCACCCTGGCCGCGGAACGCAGAATGCCTTGCTTTCGCTGGGCGAGCGCCGCTATCTCGAAATCATCGCGCCGGACCCCGCACAGCCTGACGTGAAAAATCCGCTGGCTCCGGAGCTTCGCTCCTTGAAAGAGCCGCGCCTGGTGGGCTGGGCCGTGCATCCCAGCGATATGAACGCGTTTGCGGGAAAGCTTCGCGCCGCAAGCGTGGAATTTCACGGACCAACACCTGGCTCGCGCAAGCGTCCCGATGGCCGCCTTCTGCAATGGCAGACCCTGGGCTTGGCCGATGATGCCAGCGGTCTGCTTCCATTCTTTATCGAATGGGCGCCTGATTCTCCTCATCCGTCTACAGATGCTCCCAAAGGCTGCACGCTTCTGGGTTTCACCGCCGAAGTTCCCGACCCGGCAAAACTGTCGGCCAGGCTCGAGCTTCTCAGCTTGGATCTCCCTGTTCGCAAGGCTGACCGCTCCGCACTCCGCGCCTCCATCTCTGGCCCTTCGGGGCGCCTCGATCTCAGCTCGTGAAAAATCCATGCCTCTTGCCCCATCTTCTTGGCGTGCTATAATTTGAAGTCCGTCCCTCCTTGTTGTCTCTTGTAGGGACCTGCTTCCACACGGGGTGAGTCCCGGTTTGTCCGGGTGCCTTTTTTTCGCTTAGGGGGTTTTATCGCTGAGAGGAATTTCCGGCAAGCGGACCGCATCCGCATCAACGAGCGGATTCGAGCGCGCGAAGTCCGGGTGATTGACGAAGAAGGCGGGCAGTTGGGGGTCATGCAGCCGTTTGAGGCGCTCCGGTTGGCCCGCGAACGCAGTTTGGATTTGGTGGAGATCTCGCCCACGGCCGATCCTCCGGTTTGCAAGATCACCGATTACGGCAAATACCAATACCAGCAGAACAAAAAGGCCCATGAGCAGCGGAAAAGCAGCCGCGGCTCTCAGCTCAAGGAAGTGAAGTTCCGCCCGGCCACCGCGGAGCATGATTTCCAGGTTCGCAAGAACCAGATCATCAAGTTTCTCGGGGAAGGCCACAAGGTTCGCGCCATGATTTTCCACCGCGGCCGCGAAATGGCGCACCAGGAAGTCGGTCGGGCCAAGATGACGAGGCTGCTGGGCGAAATTGGGGAGTTCGGGCAGATTGAAACGCCGCCACGCATGGAAGGCAATGTCCTGGTGGCGCTGCTGGCGCCGAAGAAGGGTGCAGGCGCCGCTCCTCGCAGCAGCTTCCAGGCGCAGACAAGCGCGTAGTGACAACGCTTGCGGAGGGTACGACTTTAGTCGTGCCGCTAGTTCCCGAAGGAGAAGGGGCTTTAAAGCCCCCGCAAATTTTGAAATATCGCATCGAGAGGATTTAAAGCAATGCCACGCAATTCGCTGAAGCCGAAAATGAAGCTGAAGACCCATCGCGGTGCGAAGAAGCGCTTTAAGATCACTGCGAACGGCAAAATTGTGCGCATGCATTCGGGCAAGCGCCACCTGCTGGGCACCAAGCCTGCGCGGCGCATGCGCAAGCTGAAGAAGCTCACGCAGGTCAGCCATGCCGACAAGGCCAAGACTATGCAGATGCTGCCTTACGGCATCTGAGCTTTCGACTTTTCGCGCGCGTTGATTGTGCGCACCGATTTTGCGAAACTCGCGTTTCGCAAACAACGTGCCAGGCAGTGCCACTCGGGTGCCTGCCGGCCGTGCGCTCCCGCTCAAGGGAGCATGGTAGGTGCCGGGCTTTTTGCCCGGCCTTGCGGCGGCTACCTTCAGGTGGCCATCCTCGGAAACAAACCCGTTGCGAGCGACGCACCTGCGTCTCTCCGCAACCCGTCTTGTTTCCCGAAAAACTAAAGGAGCAAACCCATGCCACGCGTAAAACGCGGCACCAAGCGCCGGGCACGGCGCAAGAAGTATCTCAAGAGGACTAAGGGCTTCTTCCTCACCAAGAGCAAGCTCTATCAATCGGCGCAGGAAGCCGCGAATCGCGCAGACCGTTACGCCAAGCGCGACCGCCGCAACAAGAAGCGGCAGTACCGCCGCTTGTGGATTCAGCGCATCGGCGCGGCCGCCCGGCAGAACGGCCTCACCTATGGCCAACTCATTCATGGCTTGAAGGCCGCGGGAGTTTCCCTCGACCGCAAGGTCCTGGCGGACATGGCCGTGCGCGAGGCTGCCGGCTTTGCGCAGCTCGCCGAAAAGGCCAAGGCCTTCGCGCCCAAGCCCGCCGCGGCAAAGTCCTAAATCGGTTCTCGTAGGGGCGCAACCCGGTCCTGAGCACAAGCGAAGGAATGCTGCGCCCCCTCTTGCCAAGCATTCTTCCTCCGGCCGTCTTCGCGCCGGACGGTGTAATCTATCTTCTTATCTATGCCAACTGTGGACAATCCGACTGAGAAAACCCTTGCAGAGCTTGGAGTGGAATCTGCCGACAAGGTGGCACTCCTGTTTGCCGAGGTTCGCTCACGGTTTGACCGCCAGCTATCCGGCCCGTCCGATCAAACGAATTGGGAAGTCCTAAAGCAAAGCTGGACTGGCCGCAAGTCAGGAATTCTCACTCTCATTGGCGACAACTGGCTGAAACCTGCGAGCCCCGCGTTGAAGCGGGCCGTTGGGCAAGAGTTGAACAAGCTGAAGGCTCACATTGAGTCTCAGCTTGAATCTCAGCGCTCGGCCATCGAAAGCGGCTCCGAATCTACGGGAGCCGTGAAAGACCGCATTGATCTTTCCCTCCCCGGCGTGATTCGCCCGATCGGCACACACCACCTGATTCGCACGGTGATCCAGGAAATCGAGGATATTTTTGTCTCCATCGGCTTTTCGATCGTCGAAGGTCCGGAAATCGAAACGCCTTATTACAACTTCGAAGCGCTCAATATTCCGGAGCACCATCCCGTGCGCGACGACATGGACACGTTTTATCTTGACCTGCCCGAAGGCGCGCCCGGACCGCTGCTGCTGCGCACGCACACTTCGCCCGTGCAGATTCACACCATGGAGAAGCGCCGGCATCCGGTGCGCGTGATCGTGCCCGGCAAGGTCTACCGGCGCGACAATCCCGACGCCACGCACTCCTTCATGTTTCACCAGATTGAAGGGCTGGCCGTCGACACCGATATCACCTTCTGCGATTTCACCGGCACTATTGAATATTTCGTGAAGCAGTTCTTCGGCGAAAGCGTGAAAACCCGCTTCCGGCCGAGCTATTTCCCATTCACCGAACCGTCGGTCGAATTCGACGTTTCCTGCATTTTTTGCGGCGGCAGCGGCACGGCAGCCTCTGGCGGCACCTGTGGCAAGTGCAAGGGGGCCGGCTGGATCGAGCTTTTCGGAGCGGGCATGGTGGATCCCGCCGTGTACGGCTTTGTGAATTACGATGCCAGCAAGGTCAGTGGCTTCGCCTTCGGCATGGGCATGGATCGCCTGGCGATGCTCAAGTACGGCATCGACGACCTACAGGTCTTTTTCCAGAGCGACGTGCGCTTCCTGCGCCAGTTTCCGTGAGCACCGCATGAGCTTCGCCGACGCCAAACTGCGCTTTTCGAACCGTGTGTCGGACTACGTTCGTTACCGCCCGGGTTATCCGGTCGAGACTGTGCCGCTGCTCGAGAAGTGGTGGGGCCTGCGGCCCGAACACACCGTTGCCGACATCGGCTCCGGAACCGGATTGCTCAGCAAATTGTTTCTCGATTTCCGAAATGCGGTTTATGGGATCGAACCCAATGTGGAGATGCGTGCTGCGGGCGAAGTGTTCTTGCGCGACTATCCGGAGTTCACGAGCGTTGCGGGTTCCGCGGAGGATACCACGCTGCCCTCGGATTCCGTGGATTTCGTCACCGCCGGACAGTCATTTCACTGGTTCCAACTAAAACCGGCCCGTGCGGAATTCCGCCGTATCCTGCGGACCGGCGGCCATGCCGCGATCATTTGGAACGAACGCCTGATTGCCGAGACAGAGTTCTTGCGCGACTACGAAGCCCTGCTACGGCGCTTCGGCACGGACTATTCCAAGGTGAATGAGAGTTACCCGCGGGCCGAACGGATGCTGGAATTTTTCAGCCCTAACGAGTTCACTTCGCACGCACTGCCCAATTTTCAGGAGTTTGATTTCGAAGGCTTGCGCGGCCGCCTGCGCAGCAGTTCGTATGTGCCGGCACCCGGCCATCCGCAGTTCGCGCCAATGATGCGGGAGCTTCGCCGGGTTTTTGACGCGCACCAGCAGCGCGGCGTGGTCCGCATGGAATACCGCACACGCGTGTACGCGGGCAAACTCGATCTCGACAGGAAGAGGGCATGAAGGTTTCCTACAACTGGCTGAAGGAATTCGTGGACGTGAGCGCATCTCCCGAAGAAGTGGCTTCGCGCCTCGCGCTTTCCGGCACCAACATCGCCTCTGTGGAAAAAGGTCCTCATGGCGCGATAATTGACGCGGAGATCACCTCCAATCGCCCCGATTGCCTCGGGATGCTGGGCATCGCCCGAGAAGCGGCGGCCATTTATCGCCTGCCGCTCAAAACGATTTCGCCCAAGCTCAAGGAATCAACAGCAGGCCAGGCTCAGGACGCAGCCAGTGTGAAAATCGAAGCGCCCGAGCTTTGCGGCCGCTTCACGGCGCGCGTGGTTCGCGGCGTGAAGGTGCAGCCTTCGCCCCAGTGGTTGAAGAACCGCCTGGAGGCCGCTGGCACCACCAGCATCAACAACGTGGTGGACATCTCCAACTACGTGATGCTTGAAATCGGGCATCCCTTGCACACCTATGACTACGACCTGGTGCGCAATCACAGCATCGTGGTGCGGCGAGCCAAGGCCGGTGAAAAAATCAAAACGCTCGACGGCATCGAGCGCACCATGGATCCCAGCATCTGCATGATCTGTGATGGCGATGGTTCGCGTTCAGTGGGCATCGGCGGCATCATGGGCGGCGTGGAAACCGAAATTTCGTTTTCCACAAAGAATG
>DATFSI010000135.1:0-6274 GCA_035262705.1 Candidatus Acidiferrum sp.
TGATGGGTGGTATCAAAATCGGAAACGGCGCGGAACAAATAGGGCGACCAGGCGTTGAAAATCTGGCAGCCGCCATTAAAGTTGAGCGCGCCGTTATTTCCGGTGCGCTCGGCATCGGAGCAAAGGTCGATGGACTTGGAATAAGTGTAGTTAAAGTCGAATTGGACGCCGTGGCTCATCTGGCGGCGCAGCGTCACCTGCATGGCGTTGTAATTGGAAAATCCGATGCTGCGCAAGGCGGAGAGAGAAGCGTACTGCGGCGTGTAGAAGGTATTCGGTCCGCCAACGGCGTAATACTGGCATGGAGGGTGTCCGCCCTGGCCGCAGTTTGGGTCGCCGGTCGCGTTCGGGATTCCGCCGTCGCTAAAACCGCTGGTAAAGCCGATGCCGGGCTCATCGAGGGCTTGCAGCGCAGTGGTCTCCACAAACATGGATCCACAGAACAGATCGAACGCTGCCAGTACTGGATCCGCGGTTGAGTTGGGGCCAACTGCTCCGCAGCCTCCAGTTTGTCCTCGGGTAGTTCCGTCGGCCAAGGGAGGGCCGATCAGGTAGAGGCCGCCATTGGTCAAAGGCTGGATCACGTCGGTCCAGTATTGCCTAACGGCTGGGCTGACCATGGAATCCTGGAAGGCGGTGAAGCACTGGCCCGCACGGCAGTACGACGCGTCCCTCACGTTTTGCTGTTCGTATAGCTTTGCGAACGCCTGGGCTGCAGTGAAGTAATCCAGCCCGGATTTTTTGTCCTTGAAGTTCAGCGGCTGCCCGACATCTTCTGAACTCAGCAGGCGGTGCGAGAAGCGGCCCACGTAGGCGACCTCCAGGGAGAAACCGGCGCGGAGTTCGCGAGCCAGGGAAAAGTCAACGGTGTAGGAATAAGGTGTCTTCAGCGAAGTGTCCAGGCTGGTGGCGCGGTTTGTCGGTTGCGGCGCTATGATCTGCGGGAAGCTGGGTGCCGGAGGGGTCGGTTGGAGAAGGCTCGGCGGAATGACGTCAATGGCAGTCAGACGATTTGTCGGACTTGTTACAGGAACAAAGTTGTTACCCAGGGCGGTAGTGAGACCGAAGGAGTTCCCATTGAACTCATCCACGACGCCCTGACCGAACCGGTCATAGACGATACCGAAACCACCGCGAATCGAGGTTTTACCGTTGCCGAACAGGCTTCCGAGCAAACCGTTTGAGCGGTTGGGAGCCCAGGCAAAGGCTACGCGAGGGCCCAGATTGCCGTAGTCCCACTTCCAATAACCATCTTTTCCATTCTTGGGACCGCAGAAATCGACCGACAGGGGGGGATCCTGGATTGAGGGGATGCCGCTGGAGCCCTCCAATTGGCGGTTGGCAAACCATTTGCCCAAACTCGGGCTGGGACAAACCTGCAAACCGTTGGTCTCCCAGACGGGCGAGAAAAGCGAATAACGCAAACCGAGTGTCAGGGTAAGCGTAGGCTTCACTTTCCATACATCCTGAATGTACGGCTCGTAGGTGTTCTGAGCGTAGCGGCGGGTGATGGGGTCTCCCTGTTTGAGGAGACTCAGGTCTCGCGTGTAATTGAAGACGGTGGTGGCGTTGGTAACGATTCCCAATATATCGGTGAGCGGAAAGTCGTAGTTGGTGGCAAAAGCCGGGTCCACATTGGGAAAACAGCCGATTCCCGTGCTCGGGTCACAAGGAGCCGCGGTATTCGGGTTTTGCGCGGGGTTCAAAGGTGAGTTCTTGCCGGCAAACCCGGATGTCGTGGTGAAGGCGGAGTTGGTGTTGCCGCTGTTCCAGGAAGGCAAGGTGTCAAGGCGGGGATTGCGGATAAACGAGAGATATCCGCCAAACGCCAAAGCGTGCTTTCCGTGAATCCAGGATAGGTCTTCCGAGAAGTTATGCGTGGGGCGCTGAAAACTGCTGGTATGGGTAATGGATTGGCCAAAATTGAAAAGGATGGAAGGCCCATTGGTGTTGCCGAGCATTCCCACACTTTCGCGGACAAACCCATAGTGAAAACTGCTGATAAGCGAAGAGCGAAGCACGCTGGAGAGGCCGACAATGAGCCCCTTGCTGTAGTTGACGGTAGAAAGCTGCGGAACATTTCCGGGGAAATAAGGCTGGCAGTTCGCGCAGGTGTCCCCGACATCGTTGCGCAGCGCGCCAAGCACAGAAAGACGATGCTTGCCGTCCTTGGTGATGTTGTAATCCGCTCGCGCGATATACACGTTTTGCGTATCGGAGGTTGGAGCTGCAAAAACAAAACCCTGATAGTTGAAGCCATCGCCTGTGACACTGCTGTTCGGCTGGGGCAAGCCTTGGAAATATTTGAGCGCTGGCATGTTGACTCCCAGGTGAGTGGGATCAATCTGCATAAGCTGCTGAGGGGAAAGAGCGGTGTACGCCAGAAAACTGTTCGTGCCGTCAGGAAAGGTCATCGGCACGGGGGTGGGAATGGGATAGTTTGAGCCGCTCAGGCCGGTAACCGATCCGCCGGGGCAATCGGTGGCCACCGTGGGGCTGGTATGATCGCACTGGTAAAAGATGACCCCGTCGCGCATGGACGCGCTGGGGACCTCTTCGCCGCCACTAACGGTTTCCTCCGCGCGGCGCGTCCCTTCGTAATTCAGGAAAAGAAACAAACGATCCTTCTTGATGGGTCCGCCGACCGAACCCCCAAAAATATTGCGGATGAGTTTTGGAGCTTTGTTGCAGCCGTTGGGATTGGGAAGCGAGCAACCCTGAGATTCGGCGATCTTGTTGAAGTAGTCGTTCGCGCTGGTGTAGGTATTGCGATGGTACTCGTATGCCGAGCCGTGAAATTCGTTGGTGCCGGTCTTGGTGACCAGAGCGACCTGCGCGCCGCTGGTGCCTCCCTCGTCAGCGTTCGAGTTGGTGGTGGTGACGCGAAATTCCTGCACGGAATCCAAGGTGACCGGTAAAACCGCGGTAAAGGCATGGCCGCCCTCGTCATTCACGCGAATGCCATCGAGCGTGATGTTGCCCTGGTCGCTGCGCGCTCCATTGACCGCGCCGCTTCGCGTGTCGCTCGTGCTGGTGTCCGCGCGATTTCCGGTGTAGGCGACACCCGGCTGCAGGGAGAGCAAGTCCGGCACATTGCGGCCCTCCAGGGGCAATTGCTTTACCTGGTTTTCGCCAAACGCTATGCCCAGCGATGCATCGGTGGTGTTAAGCACCTGCGCCTGGGCGGAAACTTCCACGGTTTCGGTGGAGGTGCCGACCTGCAGTTCCACATTGGTGGTCGCTGGATTGTTAACCAGGAGCTGCAAGCCCTTCTGGTCAAACCGGCGGAATCCCTTGGATTCGATGGTCAACTCGTACGTACCCGGCTGCAAAGCAACGAACTCATAGAAGCCCGCAGGGCTGCTGGTCGTGGAGCGCTCGATCGCCAGTTCGTGGCTGGTCAGCTTAATGCTGGCCCCACTTATTACGGACCCGGTCGCGTCGGTAATCGTTCCGTGGAGAGAAGTAGTGCCGGTCTGCGCCACAGTGAACCGACTTCCAAACACAAGCAACGACAGTACGGCAATCAGACTGTGGCGAGTGTAGGTCCAAGTCATGGCATGCTCCTTGTGAGCACCGGTTTAGTTTTGCGTTAGTACAGCTGAACCAGGTTAGGGACAGTAGAGGTTCGCCGCAGGGTTCCCAGCGGAACTTCCAATCGACAAGCAGAGGTTTCTCCGGCTTGTGCTCGACCTCTCTAACCGTTTATTGCCCCACTTTTATTCCAGAAAGTACGGGGTGTCAAGAAAGTTGTGCTGATGGTAGCCAAAAGAGATTTGTATCCACCCTGCGATTACTCAGGCCAAATTACTCGGTGTGGGTTAGCGGTCCAAACTTGGATGGATGAGAAGCATCAACGGCGCCACATCAACAAGCGATACGAGTGGAAGTTCAGTTTGCTTCTGCATACAGGAATGAATTAAATATACGTCGCAGAATTTCTTAGGGAGAACTTCACGTTGCACCACAATTCAAACGGCAATGCTCAGCGAGATAAGCCAACTCGCGCAGGTACATGGGTCTTTCATGCTTTCGTGCTGTTTCTCCTCGCAATCATCACGGTTTGGGCTCTCCCAGTTTTTGCGCCGCTTCGAGCGCGGTCAACTGCCGCAGACACAATCTTCATCGGCCGGTTCCTCACGCTCGACCCCGCGAATCCGCAAGGGGAAGCCATAGCCGTTTCTGCAGGGCGCATCCTTGCCGTGGGCAGTCGCTCCACCGTTGAGAAGCTGACAAACAATGCCACTCGGGTCATCAAATTCTCCGGCCTTGCGCTGCCGGGTTTTGCTGACGCGCATATTCACGTGGCCGGTATTGGGGCGCAACTCGAGAGACTCGATCTGAGAGGTTTGACCAAAGCCGAGATTTTGGCGAAGATCGCGAAAGCGGCCCGATCTGCTCCCCCCGGAGGATGGGTATTCGGCGAGGGATGGGATGAAGGTTTCTGGCAGCCGCCAGTTTTTCCCACGGCCAAAGAGCTTGACGTTGTGAGCGGAGATCACCCAGTCGCGCTCTTTCGGATTGACGGGCACTCCACCTGGGTCAACTCAAAAGTGCTGACGCGAGCCAAGATTACTCGCGATACTCCCGATCCCGATGGAGGAGCGATTCGTCACGATGCCGCGCACCAGCCAACGGGCATGCTGGTGGATAACGCGCAAGAGCTAATACGCTCCGTCACGCCGAAGCCTACCTACGCCGATAAAGAGCGGCGGATTCGCGCAGCCCTTCGGCAGTTCACACGGTGGGGGCTAACCAGCGTCCATGACGCTGGAGCCGATCTAGATACTATCGCCATCTATAAAGATCTGCTTAAGCGCGCGGAGCTGCCCGTCAGAATTTACGCGATGGTTGGCGGTGATAAAGCCAGGGCTCACTATCTGACAAGCGGACCGGAACCCAACCTTGGAAATGGAATGCTCGCAGTTCGCAGCTTCAAGCTTTTTCTGGATGGCGCTCTTGGATCGCGCGGGGCTGAGTTGGCCGCGCCCTATACCGATGCACCGGGAGAGCGCGGCCTGCAACTGATGACCAATGCGGATTTAGGGAAAATCATCCAGGATGCCCGCAAAAAGGGATTTCAGGTCAACGTTCACGCGATCGGCGACCGTGCTGTGACGCGCGTACTAGACACCTTCGAGCTGGCAGGTGTGAGAAAGGAAGAACGTTTCCGCGTTGAGCATGCATCCATGGTCACGGATGACGACTTGGCGCGATTCGCGCGCCTCCATATTATTGCTTCCATACAGCCTGTGTTCGTCGGTGAGTACAGTCGGTGGGCGGAGGACCGCGTGGGGCCCACCCGCGTTCATTGGGTGCTTCGTACGCGCGACCTGCTCAACGCTGGTGTGGACCTGGCAGCGGGAACGGACTATCCGGACTCTGACTCAGGCAGTCCCATCGACAACCTCTATTGTCTGGTGACACGGCGGAGCGCTGCTGGAAAGCCGGAACCCGGTTGGCAATCCGACGAACGTGTCGACGTGGATCAAGCCCTGCGCATGTTAACTGGGGGCCCCGCGTTTGCCGCTTTTCAAGAGGAGGACTTGGGATCGCTGACCGTCGGCCGATACGCCGACTTTACAGTCCTTTCGGATGACCCTCATGACCTGCCCATCAATGGTCTCCGAGCACTAACCGTGCAAATGACCGTGGTCGGGGGGCACGTCACTTTCGACGCCAGCCAAAATTAAAATCTCATTCGTCACTCGGCCTTCCCAACTGCCACCGGCCTCTGTAAGAGCAGGACTGCGCCACTCGTCCTGCAGGCGGCTTTCTCGCGCTTTCTCATTGCCGTGCCTTGCTCGTTTGAGAAAATTGCGATAGGTCCTGGATTAGGCGCAAAGTCTCCAATAGAACTATGGTCGCCGCTTGACCGCGGTTCGGCTTTGTTGGTTTCGGAACGGACAGGCTTCGTTGCAAAGAAGCGATGAAAACCGCTGGTAGAGGAAACCCCAACCGCTGGGCCATCAAGCCCAGCAACCGAGCACCTGGCGCGGTCGATCAAAACAGACCCGACTCAACAAGGTGGGCTGCGAAACTAGAAAAATTCCAGCCGTGGCAGAGGTGTTTTTTCTTGACTTTCCCTTCCATAGAACCTATCGGGAGTTAGGCTCTTTCGGCCCGCGATGTTATCGCGAATCCATTCCGTCACTCTCATGTTATGATTCCTCCTCTCCTAAAATATCTTCCGCAAAAAGGAGCATTCCCTTGGGCCGTTTTCTGGTTCTGGCCTTATTCGCTTTCGCCGGGGTGAGTTCCTCCTCGGCCCAAT
>DATFSI010000136.1:0-4014 GCA_035262705.1 Candidatus Acidiferrum sp.
GCTCCAGAACGTAGCCTTTTTCCCTGACCTGACATCCAGCGAGGGCAACTACCGAGTTAATTTCACTTTCGGCACCATCACGAGGATCGTCAAATGGTTGGGATGGCAGAACAATTTCAGCGACAATTACGTCACCAATCCTCCCGCCGGGAAGAAACAGAACGAGTTGGTGTTCACTTCCGGTCTGCGTGTGACGTTTCTTCACTGAAGAAATGAAGACAAACCACCTGCTTTACCTTGGGTCGAGACGCCTCTAATTTTTGCTTGGAATTCGTTCACTCTAAGATAATCACAGTGACCTTCCAGGGTGAGGCAACCTACCACCCTGCGAGTAGCCCCTCCATTGTTACTTAAGGGACAGAACAATAGTACCCGTTAATTAGAGAGGACCGATTTCGACCTATGGTTCCTCGATTTCTGCGATCGCATCCGGCAAATCAAATGGCTTGCCACACTCGGGACACTTCGATGTCCCGAACATGTAGCGAATCCAATCGGCCAATTCTGGGTCGTGGCTCTGAACGGAAACCGTATGAAGCCATTTACCGATGCCGGTAAGCGTGTCCGCTTCCAGTGGCTTGATTTCTGTCCTGACGACGCTAGGCCCACGCACCCAATCGCCGGAGGTGACAAAAATTCCGTGCTTACCAATCACCAGATACAAATCTTTTCGGCAAGCAGGGCACAACGCAGGAAATTCACCGTCATTGAAATGGTCGAGTACTCTTCGCCACAGCCGGTCCCTTTGAAAGGCCAACGCGGATTGCATTACGTAGATTCTGTCCTCACGAGAGAGTCTCGGATTCTTCACTGTGTCAAGCGCGAGTGTGCGCAGCCCATCCACGGTTTCTTCGTACCCATCTAGAATCGTTTGCGTCGCTGCCACGATTGACCCCGCCAACGCAAGTGGCATGGCGCGGTCGGTACTGCTCCAATTGGAAGCGACGCTGAGTAGCAACGGAAGGACTGCTGGACTTGCGGAATACGTCGTACCTTGATGGCAAACGCGGTTCCACAACTCCTCCCAAGCTGGCGACGTAGGGTCAGGTGTTAACGCTGAGATGATTTCAGGAATGTCCTCGGCGGAACCATATGCATGTGTCAGTTCTCTCCAGTTCGGCATATTTGCATTCCATCAGGATTACAGGGCATCCTGTGGCAGTTAAAAAACGGCCCACCGGTGGTCCCGACCATGCAAGTCCACTGCTTCTGGACCTTCGTAGTGCTCAGGTCGCAGGAAATCAGAATTTCGGATGCGTCTGCAAAAAGATATTGGGCATGGCCGTATTCCTTTTGCTGCCAAGTTTAGCTTATTTTCCCATCAGGCGATGTTCATAGGTAGGGGATAGCCCCTTTGCATCAAGCAACGCCGGTTCGCCCAGCGTTTTTCGCTGGCTTCCCCGATGTGGCAAAATAGTAGGTCTGTAGATAACGCCCATGGCCAACCGTACAACGTTAGTCCCGGAAAAACCCAGTAAGCCCGCGAAGAAATCGGCTTCGTCATCCAACGGTGCTGCCAGCGCCGAGCGCGAACGGATCTTCGACCTTTTTCGGCGCTGGGGTTTTTACGAAGCAAACCTGGACCCTCTCGGCTATTTCACCCCGCTGAAGTGCCCCGACCTGGAGGGCCTCTCCGGCGAATTTGCGGAGGAGGCACGCCGCATTTATTGCAGCACCGTCGGTGTCGAGTTTCTCCATATTCTCGAACCCGACCGCCGCCGCTGGATTACCAAGCGCCTGGAAGGGCCTGAATTCGAGGTTAACCAGACAAAGATTCTGGAGCGCCTGATCCGCGCCGACTTGTTCGAACAGGTCCTGCAGAGCCGCTACCTGGGCAGCAAGCGCTTTTCCCTCGAAGGCAATACTTCGCTGATTCCGTTGCTCGACTCGATTCTCGATTCGGCGGCGGACCTCGGCGGCGTGGACTCCGTGATGGCTATGAGCCACCGTGGCCGTCTGAACGTGATGACACACATCGCTTGCAAGACCCCACACGAGGTGGTCGCGGGCTTCGAGGACGTGGACCCGCGCAGCGTGCTGGGCGCGGGTGATGTGAAGTATCACGTTGGCGCTACCGGTGTGTACACCACTTCCACCGGGAAGAAGCTGAACATTCACCTGGTTTCGAATCCCAGCCACCTCGAAGCCGTGGACCCTGTGGCCATGGGACGCGCTCGCGCGAAAATTACGCGCCACAGCGTGAGTGGCGCGCAAATCAACCTTTCCCGGGAAATCTACAACAAGGTATGGGGAATCGTGATGCACGGCGACGCCGCCTTTGCCGGACAAGGCATTTGGGCAGAAACGCTGAACCTCGCCGATCTTGCGGCCTATTCGGTGGGCGGGACCATCCACGTAATCGTCAATAATCTGATCGGCTTCACCACGCGCCCCACGCAGGAGCATTCCTCGCGCTATGCTTCGAGCATCGCGCGCCGCCAGAGCGTGCCTATCTTCCACGTCAACGCCGAGGATCCGGACGCGCTGGTGCGCATCGGCCGCCTGGCCGCTGAATATCGCGCGGAGTTCAATTCGGACGTGGTGATTGACCTGGTCGGCTACCGCCGCCACGGCCATAGCGAAGTGGACGACCCCACGATCACGCAGCCGCGGCTTTACGAACGCATCAAGAACCATCTGCCCCTCTGGAAAATTTATGCGCAGCAGACCAGCATTGCCGCCGATACACTGGCTGACGGCATCAAGAAGGAATACGAAGAAGAGCAGCGCAAGGCCGGGAAACTGACCAAGATTCCTCACTTGCGCAAGCTGCCGGACTACTGGGCGCCCTACAACTACGGAAAATACGACGCGAAGTACGAGGTGGACACGGGCTTGGCGGCAGAGACGTTGGCAAAGATCACCGCAGGCCTGGTGCGCACGCCGGCGGGTTTTCACGTCCATGCGAAAATCGTCAAGTTGCTGGAGCAGCGGTCGGAGATGGGCAATGGTAAGCGCGCCGTCGACTACGGCTTCGCCGAATTGCTGGCCTACGGCTCGCTCGTTCTCGAAGGCAATCCAGTCCGCCTCACCGGTCAGGATTCGCAGCGCGGCACCTTCAACCAGCGCCATGCCGTTTTGGTGGACACACAAACCGAAGAGGAGTACCTGCCGCTGGCGCATCTCGCACCCACTCAGGCCTTCTGCGAGATCCACAATTCCTCGCTCTCCGAAGCTGCCTGCATGGGCTTTGAATACGGCTTTTCACGCGACTATCCAGAAGCGCTTGTGCTTTGGGAGGCGCAGTTCGGCGATTTCGTTAACGGCGCTCAGGTGATCATGGACCAGTTCGTGAGCGCCAGCGAAGACAAGTGGGGCCTCCCCACCGGGTTGGTGCTGCTACTGCCGCACGGCTATGAAGGACAGGGGCCGGAGCATTCCAGTGCGCGCATCGAACGCTTCATGCAGTTGGCGGCGGAAGGTAACATGAACATCTGCCAGCCGTCGACCGCCGCGCAGTATTTTCACCTGCTGCGCCGCCAGGCGCGCCGCTTGTGGCGGAAGCCCCTGGTGGTCTTCACGCCCAAGAGCATGCTGCGGCACCCAGACGCCAGTTCGCCGCTTGCCGATTTTTCGCGCGCACGTTTTCAGACGCTGGTGCCGGACACCGAAGTCACCGACGCGCAGAGCATCCTCATCGCCAGCGGCAAAGTAGGTCACGAGCTGCGCGCCGAGCGCCGCCGCCGCAAAGACACCACAACAGCGATCTTTTTCCTGGACCAGCTTTATCCGCTGCCGAAGACGGAAATCGCCAACGCCATCGCCGCGCATCCTAATGCCCGTGAAATCATCTGGGTGCAGGAAGAACCGGCCAACATGGGCGCGTTGTTCTATGTTTTGCCGCGCCTGGAACACATTGCGCAGGCCAAAAACATCCGCGTGCGTTCGGTGAAGCGCTCCGCCAGCGCCAGCCCGGCCACCGGCTCGGCGAAAGCGCACGAACTGGAGCAGAAAACCCTGCTTACGCTGGCTTTTGCCACCAGCAGCGGCTCCTGAGCTTCGGCTTGCCAGAGC
>DATFSI010000137.1:0-10447 GCA_035262705.1 Candidatus Acidiferrum sp.
CGCGTTGACCTCAGCGTGCAGGTTGGCACGCTTCGCTTTGCCAATCCCGTTATCGTCGCTAGCGGTACTTTCGGCTACGGCCTGGAATTCGCCCATCTCGTGGATTTGAATCGGCTGGGGGGCATCGTCACAAAGGGACTCTCACGCGAACCCATCGACGGCGCGCCTCCACCCCGACTGTGCGAAACTCCCTCGGGCATGCTCAACGCGGTGGGATTACAGAACGTGGGTGTTGACGCATTCGTTAAAGAGAAACTCCCACTGTTGCGAAAATACAACACGCACGTCATCGCGAACGTCTTCGGCTACTGCCTTGAGGAGTATGTCGGGGTCATTGAAAGGCTCGAGGACGCCGAAGGAATCTCCGCCTACGAGCTGAATATCTCCTGTCCGAATGTCAAAAAGGGGGGAATCGAGTTCGGCAGCGAGCCTGCTCTAGTCGAAGAGGTAGTCCTGGCAGCCCGGAAGGTGGCGAAGAAACACGCACTTTGGGTGAAATTGATGCCTCTTGTTACAGACATTGGACTTATCGGTCGGGTAGCCGAGTCAGCAGGAGCCAATGCTCTCACGGTGGCCAATAGTTTTCCCGCGATGGCCATCGATTTCCGAACGCAAAGGTCCCGTTTGGGGAACCTGACGGGTGGTTTATCCGGTCCAGCCATCAAACCGATTACGCTCCGGCTGGTCTGGGAGCTCTCGAAAGCAGTAAAAATTCCGGTCATAGGACTCGGTGGAGTGGAAAAAGTGCCCGACGTCCTCGATTACATCAGCGTCGGTGCGACTGCCGTACAGGTTGGGACGGCCAGTTTTTCTGACCCGAAGGCCAGTGAGGAGATCGTTGCTGGTTTGGCGCAGGGTCTTTTCGATGCTAAGTGTTGTAGTTTTAGTGATTTAAGAGGTAGATTCGGTACCGAAAACAGTTGACATAATGCGGTTTTTCTGATACACTTTTTGTGTTTTTGTAGTATTTTAAACACACTATGAGACGACCACTCTTTGTAGCATGGGCCGCAATCCGATGGGTGCCTCTGATGTTCCTGATCGCACCTGTTATGGAAGCACCCTTGGTGGCTTTGAAGAGCGAGCCGGTAAAGCCGATCAAGGTGTGGACAGGCAACGCCAGTTGGTATGGACCGAACTTTGACGGCAAAAAGACCGCCAATGGGGAACGCTTCAACGCCGAGTCCCTGACGGCGGCCCACCCGAACCTTCCGTTTGGTTCCTGGGTGAGGATTGTGAACACCCGCAACGGCAAGTTTGAAATGGTGCGTATTAATGACCGGGGTCCCTACCAAGAGGGACGCGAAATTGATGTATCCTATCGCGTAGCCCGGAAGATTGGCCTGATCAACTCGGGTGTCGGCCAGGTGCGGCTGGAGTTGTTGCAGCTGCCGCCGAAGCGCATCCGGGGTGAAGGAAGCCAGAACTAAGCCTTTCTGGGCGCGGCCCAGACCTTGACCACCTTCGACGCCCATCCGCGCAGCAGCCTGATTGTCGCGCTCGATTTCGATTCCCTTTCCACGGCGCTGAAATTCGCCGAGTCCATCGTCGACTTGGTGGGCATGTTCAAGATCGGCAGCCAACTGTTTACTACCGCCGGGCCGGAAGCGGTCCGGCAGGTGGCCAAGTTGGGCGCGGACATTTTTCTCGACCTCAAATTCCACGACATCCCGAATACCGTGGCCGGCGCGGTGCTGGCCGCGGCGGCCTTGCCGCGCCTGCAACTGGTCAACGTTCACGCCCTTGGCGGCCCGGCGATGCTAGAGGCCGCTGCGCAGGCCATCAGCGCAGGCGTGCCGATGGGCGCTGACCGGCCTCGCCTGCTGGCGGTGACGCTGTTGACGAGCCTGGACGCGAAAACGGTTCGCGAAGTGGGAATCGGCGGGCCGCCGAAGACACGCGTGCAGAAGCTCGCGAAGCTGTCGCAGAAAGCGGGCGTGGACGGCGTGGTGGCGTCAGTGCAGGAAGCCATCGCCATCCGTAAGGCCTGCGGAGGGGAATTCTTGATCGTGACGCCTGGCGTTCGGCCCAAGGGAAAAGACGCCGAATCGAAGAAAGACGATCAGGCGCGGACGGCGACGCCACGGGAAGCGATTCGCGCAGGAGCGGACTTTATCGTGGTGGGGCGACCGATCCTGGCAGCGCCAGATCCGCGAGCGGCGACCGAGGAAATTGTGGACGAGATCGCCGCGGCGAAATAACGCGCGAAATCTCAGAACCGTTAATTCGTTGCTCGTCCAGTTTTTGCCTTTCGGTTTTCCAGCGGACCTGACGCTTGCAATTTCCGAATGGCCTCCTCGGTTTCTTGTACCAGGCGTGCCATTAAGTCGCCAGCCGATTGGCGCTTCGCGAGCCTCATGCCCTGACCCGCCCACAGCGAAAGAAATTCGGCACGACCTTGTTTCCCCGCGGCGCTGCGCAGAGGACGCGTGAGCGCGTTCTGCACGGGAAACGGCGGTATTTTCCGCTCTGCTTCTTCGCTCGATTCCATCTCTGTCATAAAGCGATTGATGATGCCCCGTGCGGGCCGCCCGGAAAAGGCCCGCGTAACGCGTGTCTGATCCTCGCGCGCGCTGGTGATGGCTTGCTTGTAAGCCTCGGGAATGCCGGCCTCTTTGCAGGTGAGAAACGCGGTGCCGAGCTGGACCGCCGAGGCTCCGAGTGCCAGCGCAGCGGCGATGCCACGGCCATCCATGATTCCTCCGGAGGCAATCACCGGCACGCCGACGGCATCCACGACCTGCGGAACCAGCGCCATCGTGCCAATCATTCCAGCGGAAAAATCGCCGCTGAATGTACCGCGATGCCCGCCGCCTTCGCTTCCCTGGGTAACAACCGCATGCAGGCCGGCCTTCTCGAGTTCCACGGCCTCCGCAACCGTAGTGGCCGTGCCCATGAGGAATATTCCTTGCGCCTTTATGGCGGCAATGGCCTCGGCAGGAATAATTCCAAAGGTAAAGCTGAAGGCGGAGGCACCCGTTTCGAGGGCAGCGGCCAGCTGTTCGGCGAACCCAAAATCCGGTTTTAGGGGCGCCAGGGGAGTGGGCAAGCCAAGTTCCGAATAATACGGCACGAGGCGCTCTAAGGGCTCGTCCAGGGAAAGATCCGCCGGGGGGGCCGGAGTCGGCGCGAAGAGATTGACACCAAATGGTCTGGAAGTTTTCGAGCGGACGGTTTCGGCAAACTCCGCAATCTGTAAGGGCGAGAGATAGGCCGCGCCGAAAAAACCAAGACCCCCGGCATTACTGACCGCGGCAACGAGATCCGGAGTGTCGCCACCGCCAGCCATCGGCGCCTGAATGATGGGATGTTGGATTTTCAGCCTCTCGCTGAACCGGATGGAACTCGGCGTAGCCATACAAACCCCTCAAAATCGTCCACCTGGGCGAGAGACAAAACAAAGGCCAATTTGACCCCTTCTCCACCTCTCCCGTAACATCGAAATCTACCTTCCTACTTCGATGACTACCACACCAAAAAGCGTCATCGTCGGCACCGCCGGGCACATTGACCACGGGAAGTCCACACTCATTGAAGCTTTGACTGGGACGCATCCCGACCGGCTGGAAGAGGAAAAGCGCCGCGGCATCACCATTGACTTGGGCTTTGCGTTTCTCGAGGAAGATGGAGTGCGCTACGGTTTTGTGGATGTGCCAGGGCACGAGCGCTTCGTGAAGAACATGCTCGCGGGCGCATCCGGGATCGATTTGGTGCTGCTGGTGATTGCTGCCGACGAACTGATCCGTCCGCAAACGCGCGAGCACTTCGATATTTGCCGCCTCCTGGGTGTGCAACGCGGCGTCATTGCCCTGACCAAGTGCGATTTGGTAGATGCCGACACGCGCGAACTGGCGCGGCTTGAGGCGGAAGAGTTTGTGAAGGGGTCGTTTCTTGCCGGTGCACAGATCGTGGAAGTCAGCGCAAAAACCGGGCAGGGCCTTACCGAGCTGAAGGCCGCGCTGCGCAGTGCGGCGCGCGAGGTTCGCGCGAAAGATACGGCGAAATATTTCCGGCTTCCGATCGACCGCTCATTTGCCGTGAAGGGATTCGGCAGCGTGGTGACCGGAACGCTTTTCTCCGGGCAAGTGAGTGTCGGGGAAGAAGTCGAACTCCTGCCGGGCGGGCAATTGCTGCGGGTGCGCGGACTCCAGACCGGCGGCCAGAGCGTGGAACGCGCAGAAGCGGGCCGGCGCACGGCGGTGAATCTTGCAGGCATCGAACACACGGCAATCCAGCGCGGCATGGTGCTTTCGACAAAGGGACGCCTGCGCCCCACGCGCCGCGCGGATGTGCGGCTGGAACTCTTACCGGGAGCGCCGCCGCTCAAGCACCGGCAACGCGTGCATTTTCACGCAGGGACGCTCGAAACCGTCGGAGAAATCTATCTCCTGGGCAGCCGGGAATTGGCCACGGGACAAAGTGCCCTGGCCCAGATTCGTTTGCAGGATGAAGCGGTGCTGGTGCGCGGCGACCGATTCATCATCCGGCAGTTTTCGCCGGTAGTGACCATTGGCGGCGGTGTGGTGCTTAATCCTCAGGCCCGGCGGTTTACGGCGAAAGATGTTCATCGCGCGCAGTTTCTGGAAATGCTCGAAAAAGGAACGCCCGAAGAGATTTTGCGGGCCATGGCCGAGAGAAACATTCTCGGCATTACCGCCGGAGAAGTGATTGTGCGCACTGGCTGGGTCGAGACGGAACTCGAAGGCACTGCCAAGGCCCTGCTGGCGAAGCAAGCGATTCGAATCGTTTCCCAAGAACCTCTAGTTCTTTTGAGCGAGCAGCGCTTTTCCGACATTGCGAAGCAATTGCTGGCCAGGGTCGAGCGCTTCCACAAGGAGAATCCTCTGCTGCCTGGAATTACGCGCGAGGAACTCAAGGCCAACCTCGGCCGCCGAGTGCGGCCAGAGGCCTTCGCGGCCGCGTTGCAGTCGCTGACCGAACAAAACAAGCTCGTGTTGCAGGGGGAGTTCGTCAAAAAGGCGGGCGCTCAGATCACCCTGGCTCCAGAAGAACTTCGCGCAAAGGAACAGATTGTGCAGGCATTCGCCAAGGCGGGCCTCGCCGTGCCGTCGGTGAAGGATGTCCTGGGGCAACTCAAGATTGAAACGACGCGAGCGGAAAAACTCCTGCAAATCCTGCTGCGCGAAAAGGTGCTCGTACGTGTCTCCGCGGAACTGATTTTTCACCATGCAGCGCTCGAAAGCCTCACCGGCCTGTTGGCGGAATACAAGAAATCGAAGGGCGAGCGCATCGGCGTCCCGGCATTCAAAGAGCTAACCGGGGTCACCCGAAAATACGCCATTCCTCTGCTGGAGCATCTGGACCGGCAGAGGTTGACGCGCCGCATGGGCGATGAGCGTGTTATCCTGTAAGGGATTGGCGGAGTGGAGGTAGTTCATGGGTGAGTTTAGTATTTTTCATTGGCTGGTGGTGCTGGCTGTTGTGCTCATTTTCTTCGGCGGGCGGCGCATTCCCGAGGTGATGAAGGGACTCGGCGAGGGTATTCGTAGCTTTAAGGATGGCGTGTCCGGCGGGGCGGCGACCGCTACGGCTACAGCGCCCGCACCCACGGCGGTAACCGCGCCGGCGGGAGTCACCGCAAAGCCCGGCCGCGCGCAGGTGGCGCTGAGCTGGAACCCCAGCGCGGGGGCCAGCAGCTACAACGTGAAGCGTTCCGGGACCAGCGGCGGGCCGTACGCGCTGATTATTTCGACGGGCGCGACCAGCTACACGGATGAAGGCTTGCCCAGCGGGACTTTTTACTACGTGATTTCCACCGTGGGCGCGAACGGCGAAAGCGCGAATTCCCTCGAAGTGAGCGGCACCCCTTCCTGAGCGGCGATTCGCCTTCCATAAAATTCATCGCAGAGGCCGGCTTCGTCCGGCCTTTTTCGTTTTGCGGCGTTTTTTGTGCGCTCAAAAAGTAGCGGAAAACTATTTCCGCTTGATGTCGAACTGTACTTCGGGCCAGTAGTGGCTGCACGACTTTTTGCCCAGACTTGGGTATTACAGGGTTCCCAGGCCATTCTGTCGAGGGCAAAAAAGGAGAAATACCGAAATGCGTTTCCAATTCTCGAAGTGGTGCATTCTGCCCGTAGCGGTGCTGCTGCTGGGCTCGGTTGCCATGGGCCAGGACGCGAGTTCGAACGGTGCGACTTCGCAGGGCACGACCAGCTCTGCGACTGCGCCGACCCCGACTATCGGCGAGCGCAAGGAAAACCAGCAAGACCGCGTCGCGAACGGCGTTAAGAGCGGCCAGCTAACCGCCGGAGAAACGGCCAATCTCGAATCCAAGGAAGCGGCCATTAACGGCGAAAGCAAAGCCGACCGCGCAGCCAACGGCGGGAAACTCACCGCCGCGGAAAAGCAGCGGATCAACAAGCAACAGAACCAACTCTCCAAGCAGATCTACAGCGACAAGCACAACGCCAACACCGCGCACTACGGCAACAACAAAGTCGGGCAGCGCCGCGAGAATCAGCAGGATCGCATTGCCCAGGGCGTCAAAAACGGCCAACTCACTGCCGGGGAAACCGCGAAGCTTGAAAATCAGCAGAAAGGCATCAACCAGCAGGTCAAAGCGGACCGCGCTGCCAACGGCGGCAAGCTGACCACCGGCGAGAAGAAGCAGATCAACAAGGAACAGAACGCGGCTTCGAAGAATATCTACAACAAGAAGCACAACGCGAATACGCAGAAGAAATAACAGTTTAGCTCCCAAAAGTTGCGAGCGAAGCGTCCTAAGCAGTCAGGGCGCTTTTGCTTTTACGAAGGTGAACCTTTCACGAACGCCACGCCGGGATTAGCTGCTTTGCGACCAGCCCAAGGAGCGAAGTTCAGAGAGGGCACGCGAAAGAGGCAAGCCGACGACGTTGAAATAGCAGCCTTCGATGCGCGGGATAAAGCGGCCGGCAAGGCCCTGGATGGCGTAGGCACCGGCTTTGTCGTAGGGTTCCTCGGTGTCCAGATAGCCGGCAAGCTCTTCCTCGGCGATGGGGCGAAAATGAACCAGAGTGGACTCGGTGAATTGTCGGCGCTCGTTATCCGGGAGCCGCACGAGCGCAACGCCCGTCAACACGGAATGCGTGCGCCCGGAGAGTTGCTCCAGCATTTGCCGCGCTTCTTCTGCCGAACGAGGTTTGCCGAGGATGCTGCCATTGATCAACACCACGGTATCTGCGGCAAGAATGATGGCCGGTCCAAGGGCGCGGGCGGCGGCCAGCTCGGCCTTGGCATTTGCAAGACGCAGAACTAGAGCATCCGGTTTTTCTCCGGGAAGCGGGGACTCGTCCACGGCTGAAGAAAGCACAGAAAACGGCAGGCCGGCATTGGTGAGAATTTCCGCGCGGCGCGGGGAAGACGAGGCCAGAATCAGTTTCATGATGTTCCGCGGAAAAGAATACTACACGGGGCTGTGTTCGCTAGCTGTGCAGACGGGCAGAAAAAGGAACGCGGCGAAAGGACAGTAATGCGTGAGTCCCGCGGCCAGTCACTAAGTGCGTCTCCTGCTTAAATAACCACCGATTCGCGGTATTCGCCGTAGACACGGCGGAGAGTGTCGGAGATTTCGCCGACGCTGGCGTAGGATTCGACGGCGACGAGGATCGCGGGGAGAAGGTTTTCCGCACCGCGCGCGCGACGCTCCAGTTCGGCCAGGGCAGCGGCGCTCTTCGTGGAATCTCGTTTGGCGCGCAGGACCCGAAGGCGTTGCACCTGGTTGCGTTCGATTTCTGCGTCGATGCGTAGGGTAGGAATAGTGCGATCGTCGCTGGTCACGAAATCGTTTACACCCACGACGATTTGTTCTTTCTTTTCGACGGCGCGCTGAAAATCGTAAGCGGCGCGCTGGATTTCCGCCTGTACAAAGCCGCTTTCGATGGCCTTGATCATGCCGCCCATGGCGTCAATCTTGGAGAGATACTCCTGCGCTTTCGCGTCAATCTGGTTGGTAAGCGCTTCGACAGCGTAGGAGCCCCCGACAGGATCGATGGCGTTGGCCACACCGGTTTCGTTGGCAATGATTTGTTGGGTGCGCAGCGCGATCAGGGCGGATTCCTCGGTCGGCAGGGCAAGGGCCTCGTCCATGGAATTGGTGTGCAGGGACTGGCAGCCGCCGAGAACCGCCGCGAGCGCCTGGATGGCCACGCGAACAATGTTGTTTTCAGGTTGTTGTGCTGTCAATGAAGATCCGGCGGTCTGCGCGTGAAAGCGCAAAAGCAGCGAGCGCGGGTCTTTGGCCTGAAAACGATCGCGCATGAGTTTCGCCCACAGGCGCCGCGCGGCGCGGAATTTGGCGACTTCTTCGAGCAGGTCGTTATGCGCGTTGAAGAAGAACGAAAGCTGCGGCGCAAACTCATCAATGGACAACCCGGCACGCAGTGCCGCTTCCACGTATGCCATGCCGTCGGCCAGCGTGAAGGCCACTTCCTGCACCGCGGTCGAGCCGGCCTCGCGAATGTGATACCCAGAAATCGAGATAGTGTTCCACTTGGGAAGCGAGTGGCGGCACCAAGCGAAAATATCGGTAACGATGCGCATGGCGTGCTGCACGGGATAAATGTAAGTGCCGCGCGCGATGTACTCCTTCAGGATGTCGTTTTGAATCGTGCCGGAGATTTTTTTCAGGTCTGCGCCCTGTTTCTTGGCCACCGCCACATACAAGCAGAGCAAAATGGCCGCTGTGGCGTTGATAGTCATGGAAGTAGATACCTTTTCGAGAGGGATCTGGTCGAAAAGTATCTCCATGTCTTCCAGCGAATCGATGGCTACGCCAACTTTGCCGACCTCGCCGAGCGAGAGCGGATGGTCGGAGTCCATGCCGATTTGCGTTGGCAAGTCGAAGGCTACGGAAAGTCCCATCTGCCCTTTGCCCAGAAGATAGCGGTAACGCTTGTTGGATTCCGCCGCCGAGCCAAAGCCAGCATATTGCCGCATGGTCCAGAAGCGGCCGCGATACATCGTGGGATAAATACCCCGGGTGTAGGGAAATTCTCCCGGATACCCCAGGGAGTCATCGGAATTCCAGTGCTCCATCGAATCAGAGGTGTAAAGGCGCTCGACGGGAAGGCCAGAGAGCGTTGTGAACTGTGGTTTGCGTTCGGAGGCGGAGGTCTTGGATTTGCTGTCGGACATAAAAAAAACCTGTTCCGGAGCGAGGAGAAGGCTGGCCAGGCTAAAGCCCGGCGCCTACATGCAAACTATAACTGGCGTGAGCGCCGAAAGGAACTCACGGCAAAGAGCACGAAGAGCACTGCCACTCCCACCGAAACGCCGATGAGCCAATGCGCCACATCGCGCGTCCAGGCGCGAAAGGCCGAGTTGAGCCAGCCAAACGCCAGCACGGCAAACATGGCGCCCACCACCTCGTGAAACACCTGCCGGATGGTGCGCCATAAGCGGCGAAAACCGGAGGGCTTTTTCGGGTTCATAGCCGATGGCAACGGTGAAGACATCGAGTCATCTTAACCCAGGATGGAGAGAAGACAGGTGCTTGTTGCCCCGGCCAAAGGGACAGGCCAGGCATGTGAATGGATTGAGGACAACGCCAAGAACGCATCTTGTATCGAATTTCGCAAGGGCCTAGAATTAGTTTAGAAGTATTGGGGAGCCAGCCTTGCAACTTGATGATCACTTAAAGAACCTGTTGCGTGAACTTGGGCACGCCATCAACGACACCGTCTCCGAGTCCGAGCGCATCACCGGCGCAATTGCCGGCGTGCGCGCACACGGCTACGACATCGTGTTGAAGCTGGACGCGACCATTGGATTGGCGAAGCGCGACGGGCAAACCGAAGACGCCCCGCGCATTACCACGCAGGACCGCCGCTTCCTGGAATCGCTGCGCATCCAGGTGGATCAGGAATCGATCGAGCAGGACGGGGAAAAGCGGCCGATCGCCAGGCTCACGATGACTCCTCAGGACGTGCGCTTTTTGAAATCATTGCGGATTGCCACCGACGACATCGAATGAAAAACTTTCTCGAATTTGCGGGCGCGGGCCTCGTGCTGTTGTTCACGATGGGGGCTTCGCGCGCCGCGGCGCAGGTACCGGTGCCGGCACCGGTGCCGGTCCTGGTTCCGGCTGCGGTGGACACCGCCGTGCCAATTATTGTCAATGCAGTGAAGCCGAAACCCAAGGTCACAGGATTGGCCACGTTTGAAGGCTACGTGATGAACGTAAATACCTTGCAGATTACCTTGCGAGCCAAGGGCAACGATTTGACGATCGAGACCTTTCCGCTGAGCGAAGCCGCTTCCGCAAGGATGCAGCAGATTGTGGACAAGGGCGGCTACCACTATGGCGACAAGGTCCGTGTCGAGTACGATCCGCAATCCATGAAAGTGGTGAGGTTTAAAGGGAAACCCTCGAAAGCCCTCTGATCCCGGAGGGAAGTATGTTGCGCCTGCCTGCCGTTGCCGGCCAGTTTTACCCCGCGAATCCTCGTGA
>DATFSI010000138.1:0-4713 GCA_035262705.1 Candidatus Acidiferrum sp.
GTTCTCGATCCGAAAGTGGCCGAAGGGACGAAACTCTCGGCCAAGGCCATTGCCGCAAGCGAGCGCTCCGCGTTCGGCGGCAAATACGATGCCGCGATCGTTGCCACGCCGCACGATACCGCCGTCGAATTGCTTCCCAAAGTTTTCCCAATTGCACCGTTTGTGCTCGTCGAAAAGCCGTTGGGCCGTATGGTCGCCGAGGCCGAATCGCTCATCGCCACCGCCAAACAATCCGCTAGCCGCATCTTCGTGGGGCTCAACTACCGTTTTCTGAAAAACGTACAGCACCTGCAGAAAATGCTCTCCTCCGGCGAATACGGCAAGGTTCTTGGCGTGGATGCCGTGCTCAGCCACGGCGCACAGCCCGGCTACGAAAAAAGCTGGAAGACCGACGCGGTCCGCTGCGGCGGCGGTGTTTGCATCGACCCCGGCATTCATTTGTTCGATCTTCTAGTGTGGTTTTTCGGCGGCGCGGAACTTGCCGCCGGGCACCTCAGCCGCCAGTTCTGGAACATTCAAGTGGAGGATCACGCCAGCCTGGTGCTCACGCTTCCTGGCGGCGCCGCGGCCAACATTTATCTCTCGCTCTCCAGTTGGCAATCGCGCATGGAACTGACCGTAGAAACCGAGAAGGCGCAGTTCCTGTTGCGTGGGCGTGGCAAATTCTATGGCGCGCAGCGCCTGACCATCATCACAAAATGGCCCTGGCTGCAACCGGAGCATCCCCGCCAAACACAATTCGACTACGGAATGGAAGACGTCTCCTTGCAGTTGGAGACCGAGGAATTCATCGCCGCCTGCAGTGGCACGCAAGCCAAACTGAATATCGCCACCTCCGACGACGCTTTAAAATCTATGCGCATCGTCGACGCCTGCTATTCGAAACTTCCTAAGACTTACTAGACTTCGCGCCACGCGCGGCTGTGGCCATATCCAACGAATAGCCGGCCTTAGCGGCGTCGTTGTGGAACATCTGGACGGTGTCCAGCGAAAAATCGCTTAAGTCTTTGCCTACCAGCTTCAGCTTGGCCAGGATGTCGTTGGTCACCGTAATGATGTGACAGCCGATCTCATCGGCCTCGAAAATATTCAGCAGCTCGCGCGGGCTGGCCCAGATGAGTTCCACTTCCGGCGTGTCGCGCAAAATCTCTAACGCTTCCTTCATCATCGGTACGGGATCGCGGCCCGTATCGGCCACGCGGCCAGCGAACACCGACGCATTCGAAGGCGCGCCGCCGCGCAGAGCCTCGCCCACTTCGCGCACCTGCTCGAGGGTCATCATCGCGGTGACGTTGACGTGAATCCCCTCGTGGCTGAGCCGCCGGATCAGCCGGTACATCGGCTCGCGCTTCGTATTGGTGACGGGAATCTTCACGTAGACGTTGCTCGCCCAGCCGGCGATGTGCTTGGCTTGCGCTTCCATGGTCCCTTCATCGTCCGCAAACACTTCGAAAGAAATTGGCAGGTGCTTGATGTGCTTCAGTACTTCGGCGGCAAACTCCTCGTAATCGGCCACGCCGGCCTTGCGCATCAGCGTGGGATTGGTGGTGAATCCCTTGATGTACGGCAAGCGGTGGAGCTCCAAAATTCCCGCGAGGTCCGCACCGTCGCCAAAAATCTTCACCTTCAAATCGGAAACCGGCTTCATCGCGCCACTCCCTTTCGGCACTCTTGCAAAATCCAGTCCGCCGCTTCGCGCAGCGAATGCACATGTGCATCCGCCGGCCGCGCCGGTTCTTTTTCCTCGTAGCCGCCGTCAATAAAAATGGTGCGGCAACCGGCATTCTGCCCGGCTTCGACGTCGCGCCAGCGGTCGCCGACCATGAAACTCTCTGCCAAATCTACGTTGTGCTTACGCGCGCCCGCGAGAAGCATCCCTGGCTTGGGCTTCCGACACTCGCAGCCGTCGCCGTCTTTGTGGTAGCAGACAAAAATATCGTCCACGGGTAGCTCCGCGGCCAGCTTGCGATGAATCTCTTCCACACGCGCCTGTGTGGTGAGGCCTTTGGCCACATCGGGCTGGTTTGTCACCACTAATAGTCTAAATCCCAGGGCCTTCAATTCCCGCAAAGCTTCTTTGGCACACGGCGCCAATTCGAATTCGTCAGCGTTCATCGGCGAAAAAGGTTTTCCGTCGCGCACGATCGCAAGATTCAATACGCCGTCGCGGTCCAGAAACACGGCTCTGTTCATCCGCGCGTCCCCGCAGTGGATTCCCACTTCGTCTGTTCCACCTTCACCGCCGGATGCGACACCAGCAGGTGCCACACCACGGCCTGAAACGCTTCCGAATGCGGCGTCACGTGCACCGGATTCACCACCGGGATCAGTACGCAAGCGTCGGCCACTTTTGCGGTGTAGCCGCCGTCGCGGCCCACCACGCCGATAATTTTCGCGCCCACGGATTTTGCCAGCTTGAGCGCGACCACCAGGTTCGGGCTGACGTTGCGCTCCACGTCGCCGCCGCCCACGGAAAACACCAGCACCGCGTCGCGCGCCTGGAGCTTGCTGGTTTTCAGCCAGCTTTCGAAAACCGTGGCCCAGCCTTCGTCATTTGTGCGGGCGGTCAATTCCGAAACGTTGTCGGTCGGCGCATACGCCTCGATTCCGCCGATCTTGCGGAAATCGTTCACCGCGTGCGACGCGTTCGCCGCGCTTCCACCCACACCCAAAATAAACAACCGCCCGCCCGTAGTGCGCAATTCCCCAATCAGTTTCGCGGCCTTTTCGAGGCTCGCTCGGTCGAGTTTCCCTACAATGTGCGCCGCCTCGGCCAGAAACTTTTCCGCGAATGTAGACTCCGCGCTCATGCCCTCATCGCTCCCCGCGACGCGATGAACCGCGCCGTCTCCGCAAGTCCCGCGGGCGAGCCAATCTCGTAAAACCGCTGCTGAATTTCCATTCCCCCAAGTTCTCCATCTGCCAGAATCGCCTGATACAGTTCCGCCACGTCGAATGCCTTATCGGCCGGCACGCGTTCGAAAGCCTTCAACGTGAACGCGCCCAGCCCATAATCAATGTACTTCATCCGCGGCGTTCTCTGCTTCTTGTTGTATGCCACAATGCGCCCATCGGTGAACTCCACGTTGCTCGCGTCCCACTGGCCTTCGTTGTGGAACACCGTCATGAGCGCCTGTTTGCCAGACTCCTCGAACTTTCGCGCCACGTTTGCGTAGTCGCACAAAAGATAAGAATCGCCATACAACGTGAGAAACGCCCGGCCCAGCAACGGCAGCGCCCGCTTCAGCGCGCCCGCGGTGCCCAGCAGCGCCGGCCCATCGAACGAATACTTCACTTCCAAGCCGAACGCGCGCCCATCCTTCACCACGTGGCGCACCATTTCGCCCAGAAAGCCGACGCACAACACCACACGGGGAACACCACAGGCCTTCAGCAGCCGCAACTGGTGCACGATGAACGGCTCGCCATTCACCTCGAGCAGCGATTTCGGGACCTTCTCGGTCGCTGGCCGAAGCCGCGTCGCCAGTCCCCCCGCAAGTATCGCCACCGGCAGCATCTTCTCTGCGCTCTCCGCGCCTCAGCGTCCTCTGCGTTAGTCGCTCTTCCTACGAGTGCACGACGACCGTGGTCCCTTCAAAATCGAAGTTCAGCCGCAATTCGCGCAGTCCCGCCCCCCGCATCACCTCGCGAACGCGGGTCTTCTCCTCGGTATAGAGCAGCAAAAATCCGCCGCCGCCCGCGCCGACCAGTTTCCCGCCCAGTGCCCCGTTTTTCTGCGCCAGCTCATACAAATCGTCAATCGGCCCGTTGCTCATACCCGGCGAGCGCTTTTTCTTGTGCTGCCAATGTACGGCCATCAGTTCCGCGAATTTCCGCAGATCACCTTTCACGAGCGCGTCGCGGCTTTCGAGGCCCAGTTGCTTGGTGAAATGGAGATTGGCCAGCATCTCCTCCGCGTTTTCCTTGCTCCTCGTATCCTGGTGGCGCAGCATTTCCGAAGCCGACCGCGCCGTTCCGGTAAAAAACAACAAGAGATTGTCTTCCAGGTTTGCCAGCGCCTCCGAAGGAATCTTCAGCGGCGTCACATTCACGTTACCGTTGGGACAAAACTCAAAGCTGGTGATTCCCCCGAACGCGGCAATGTACTGGTCCTGCTTGCCTATCGGCTCTTTCAGAAGATCGATCTCGATGTGGCAGGCCTGCTCGGCAAGCTCCTGGGGCGAAACAAACTGCCGCTTCATCGTATGCAACGCGCTCAGCAGCGCCGTCGTAAAGCTGCCCGAAGAGCCCAATCCCGTCCCCGCAGGGATGTCGGAATGGCTCACGATCTCCAGATACGGCCCGGTCACACCTGCCAGCTTCATGGCTTCGCGGATAATCGGGTGATGGATTTCGTCGACGCGCTCGACCTCTTCCATCTTCGAATATTTCAGATGAATCTTGGGCCAGAAGCCTTCGCTGACGGTGATGTACACATAGCGCGTAATCGCCGCCGACACCACAAATCCCGTGTGTTTCGTATAGTAAGACGGCAAGTCTGTACCGCCTCCGCCCAGCGATATCCGCAGCGGGCTGCGCACAATAATCACACCAAGGCTCCCTGGTCCTTCGTCATTCCTGCACCCAAATGCCTCACTCCGGATTGCCGCGCGGCAACTCGCTGCGGAATGGCGCTGCTATCCCCGGTATTCCGCTGCACTTCCACCGCTGCTAGGCGAGGTTCTAAAGTTTAGAATAGCACGCCTCGACGGT
>DATFSI010000139.1:0-56076 GCA_035262705.1 Candidatus Acidiferrum sp.
TAGCCGCTCAATCTGTTCCTTAATGGTGGGCTGCATTTCGATGCTGAGGTTTTTGCTTTGCAGCATGGCCTCAAGCGCGGGAATCGCGGAGGCGTCGCCGCGCAGGCCCAGCGCGTAGACCGCGGTGCGCCGGATCGGGAAGTGAGAGTCCTGCAGGTATCCGGCAATCACCTGCGTGATTTCCTGGTTGTCCTTTTGCAGACGCGCGAGCCCACCAATAGCCGATTCGCGCGAGTTGGTGTCTTTTCCGGGCGCCGCCCATTCGCGCAATACCGGCACGGCCTTGTCGTCGCCCAGTGAGCCCAGCCCGTTGAGCGCCGCACTGCGCAAAAAGCCGTCGGGCGAATCGGAATTCACTGCCGCCACCAGCGTGTCGTAGGCTCCTACACTTTTCATGCGGCCGATGGCGCGCAACGCCGCGCCACGCGCGCGGAACGAGGAATCTTCGCGAGCCACCGACTGCAGCCGAGCGACGGCCGCCTGGTCGTCCTTGAAGTTTTCCAAAGACTGTACGATGGCGCCGCGCACCCAGGCTTCTTTAGAGGTGTCAAGCGCGGCGAGCAACTGCTTGGACGCCGCCGCGCTGCCTATTTCGCCGAGGGCCTCCGCCGCAGTCCGCCGCACTCCGCTGCTTTTGTCGTTGCGCAGCGTTTCGCCCAAACCGGCGGCTACTTCCTCATCGTCCTTGATTTTTCCCAGTGCCATCACCGCGTCGGTGCGATCCGCCACTTCGCTGGCGTTTTTCAACTGGTAGAGCAGCTCCTTCTTCTCTTTCTTAAACTGCACGGACTTTAGGATCTGCGTTCCTTTGTCGAAGAGCACCATCAATGGAGCGGAGTCCACAGGGAAAGTGAACACTTCGGACTCTTGCGTCACATGAATCGGATAGAGCTTTGGCCCGCCGGCGCTGGTGATTTCAACGTCCACAGGCACCTGGAAAAGCCCGACGCGCCCTTCGCGTTTCTGCGTCTGCTTGACGGTGAGAGCGATCTGTTTCTTGGTTTCGTCGTAAGCGTAACTAACCGCGAATTTGGGTGCACCCGCCCCGTAAATCCATTGCTGAAAAAATTCGTCCACATTTTTGTGCGTGGCTTCCTCGATAGCCTTGCTCAGGTCAGGGGTGGCCACATTTTTGCCGCGATTCGCTTCCAGGTAATGCTTGAGCCCGGCATAGAAGGCGTCTTCGCCCAACTGGCGGCGCAGCATGTATAGCACCCAGCCGCCCTTGGTGTAAGCGTTGCCGTCGAACTCTTCCGACTCTTCGAAGTCATAGCGCACGATGGGCTTTTCATAGAGCGAGCGCGTGGTGAACCACTCCCGTGCGCCCTGCCAGCGGTCGTAGTCGGCAACGTCTTTGCCAAAGTGTGCTTCCGCCCACACCGCTTCCATAAACGTGGCGAAGCCTTCGTTTAGCCAGATATTGCCCCAGTCCTTTGTAGTCACCAGGTCTCCGAACCATTGGTGCCCCAGTTCGTGCGCGATCAGCGGATCTTCGCCTTCTTCGTATTCCGGCACGAGCTTCAAGTTGTGCAACGACTCCGCGGTGTTGGTCGTTGCGCTGGAGTTTTCCATTCCTCCGGCCACGAACTCGTCCACCATGGCCTGTGCATATTTTTCCCACGGGTAGTCCACACCCAGTTTCCGGCTGAAAAGCTCGACCATCGCCGGTGTGCGGCTGTAATTTGCGTTCAAGCGGTCGCCGCGGTCCTTCGGTGCGTAATAGGTGACTGGGATGTCCCGCCAGGAGTCTTTCACTTCGGCGAATTCCCCCGCTACTACCGTGAAGAGATACGTGGAACTCGGCTGCGACTCGCGCCAGGTCCAGGTTTTCATGCCGCTGCTGGCGTCACTTACGTTGATTAGCTTGCCATTTGAAACCGTCAACCAGCTTGCCGGAACTGTCAAAATAGTTTCTGTCGTCAGGCGATCGTTCGGGTAATCGTAGGTTGGCAGGTAGTATCGCGTGTCTTCGGATTCGCCCTGCGTCCAGATTTGCAGTGGGCGATTGGGCTCGTCTTTGTCCGGCAAAATGAAATAGAGGCCCTTGCTGGGCGTGCCTTCATATTTGATTTCGATTTCGTACTTCATGCCGGGCTTTGCACCCTTGGGCAGGATAACGACCAGCTTGTTTTCGGTGGTCTCGAATTTGGCGGGGCTTTTGTTGATGCGCACGCTGCGGATTTGCAAGGCCACGGAATCAAAGGAGATCTTTTCCAGGCCGTCGCGCAAAAGCGACACGCTATGCGTGACGTCGCCGAGAACTTTTTTCTGCTCCGGTTCGAAGCGTAATGCCACCCGCGAATGCTGCAGGTCATAATCGCGACTGCGCGCATAGGGTTCGTCCGCGCGGACCGGCACCGCCGCGAACGGCTGCGACAGCAGGCACAATAGGGCCCCAAATAAAAATGTTTGCAGCACTTTTCTGATCTTCCGCTCCATGATTTCTTTTTGCTCCTCAGATGCTTCTTATGAATTCAACAATTCCAATTGCAGGATCCGATGCCCGGCGTGCTCCAGCGTTTCCACTGCCACTGGAACATTCTCCTGCTGCACCAGCAGATAGTCCGTGTCGTAGGTGGAGACGACGAAAATTCCCACGCCCAAATGGGCCAGCGGGTTGGCAAGCGAGGCCAGAACGCCGGCTTCATTGAACGCAAACGGCCCATGCACCTTCAGCAAGCGCCAGTTACGTGATGCTTGTGTTTCCGCAGGCAAGGCCGATTGCGCAACCACCAACGAAAGCTCGTCGGAGGTGCGCGTAATCGAAAAGAAAACACCACGCGTGGCCCATTCCGGAATAGTCGCATCCGGCGATAGCCTCACGATTGCGTAAAAGCCTGCGAAGACAGAAAGGGTCAGGGTGCGGTTGGGGGGAGGCATGCGGCGCTAGAGCAGGCTCCTGGTGGTTCCACCGTCAATGGTCAGCGAAACCCCGTTCACGTAGCTGGCCTTCTCCGACGCCAGGAACGCGACCACCGCGGCGAACTCTTCCGGGCGGCCCAGGCGTCCCGCGGGGATGATCTTCTTCCATCCCGCGAAGATTTCTTCCTGTGTTGCGCCGGTGCGGCGGGCCATCATTTCCGCCAAATCATCCAGGCGGTCGGTGCGCGTGTAGCCGGGGCAAACGTTGTTCACGGTGATGCCGAAGGCGGCGTATTCATTGGCCAGGGTGCGAACCAAGCCGGTGACACCTGCGCGCAGCGAATTTGAGAGCAGCAATCCTTCCACGGGTTGCTTCACAGAATAGGATGTGATGGTCAGGAAGCGGCCCCATTGGTTTTTCTGCATGCGCGGCAAGGTCTCCTGCGCGAAATAAACGGTGCTCATGAACAGCTGGTCGGTCCACACGCGCCAGTCTTCGTTGGTGGTGGCGCTAAACAATTTAGACGGAGGCCCGCCGGTGTTGGTAACGCAGATATCTACGCGTCCGAAGCGCTTTTCGACGTCGCCCACAAAGCGAGCAACCTCCGTCGCATTGCCGACGTCAACGGCCTCCCAGAGGACTGCGCGGCCCGTGGCGGCCTGCAGCTGCGCCGCGGCCTTCTCGAGGTCGGCGGATGTGCGTGCGCAGATGGCGACTTCCGCGCCCTCGCGGGCCAATTCTTCGGCGACCGCCCGTCCCAGTCCCTTGCTGGCCGCCGCGACGATGGCCACACGTTCACGCAACCCCAGGTTCATTCCTGGCCTCCTAGCGCAATCTTTTATGTTCTCGCAAACGCCGGGGAAGGGTCAAATTGGCTAAGGTGCCGCGTAGGGATGCACTTTGTGTTGAATGAAGCTGACTTGAGATTTTAACTTGCCTCGCGCAAAGGCTTTTTCTATAGTTCTTCCGCTCGTCTCACCCAACACCGCGCACTGGTGTGCTGCGAGATTCTAGACTGCCCTGCCCTGTCAGAAAATTCCAATTCGCTGGGAGGCTCATAGGGCCGATTATTCGTCTGTGGGGTGAATGAGTGGTTGCAGAAATTCATGACGGAAACAGGATGCTGATGAGTGGTCTTGTGATCCACCTTCCTACGATCAATTCGGAGGAAAACAATGCGTATCCTGACGTACATACTTGGGATCCCGCTGGTCGGCTTATTGGCCGCGCAGCAAATCCCGGCACAAGAAAGGATCGATCGGTTTAGTTGCGAGCAACCTTTCTCTCTTTGTACGGAGAGACAGTACAATCGAAGTTTCGATCCCGAATATAAGGGCAGATATATTGGTCACGACGAGCCTTCTTTGCTCTTCTATTCCAGTGTAAAGGGATCGGGCAACCACTATGTCTCCACGCTGGTGCTGCCGACCGATCCCTCCACTTTCCCTACCGACGCCAACCCGAACGGTAGGGGCGGTCCCACCGTGTGGAATTTTCAGCTGCATCCTACCTTTTGGTACGGCATGGCACTGTGCGATTCGGAATCCTCCCCGAACTTTAGCAACAGGTGCAAGCCGGACTCGGATGACAATATCTTCGACAGTGGCGATGCGACTTCGCCCAGCTACATTGGCCACCACCCCGGAACTGCTTTCCTGGAGCTGCAGTTTTACCCCCCGGGTTGGGTGACCGGCTTCACTCCCTTTCAATACGCTGTGGCGCTTCATATCAACAGCCTGAGCGTCAAAGGCGTGGGGCTCCCTGGATCAATTGCCAATAACCAGGACTGCCAGAACAAAGTAGGGCTGGAAACCACTTCGTTTGCCCTTCTCACACTTGATGGCAAATCGCAGGCTCCGGGCGATCCACTCAGCCATGATCCCAACAAGCACGCAGTTATTCCCGGCGAAACGTTCCTGATGAATCCTGGTGATACCTTGATCGTAACGATCCGCGATACCGAGGAAGGGCTGCTCACGATGGTTCAGGACGTCACCACGGGCCAGACCGGATTCATGACCGCGAGCATCTCCAATGGCTTTGCGCAGATCGTCTTCAACCCCCACGCCAAAACATGCACCTCGCGGCCGTACGCTTACCATCCCATGTACGCAACTTCGAGCGAACATACGCGTGTGCCCTGGGCTGCACATAGTTTTAACGTTGCGTTTTCGGACGAAATCGGCCACTTCAATTACTGCGATTCGACCGACAATTCCATCCTCAATCCGGGCATAGGCGCCTGCGTCAGCAGTCCAGTCGAGAAGGAAACGGATCCGACCACAGGTAAGCACAACGAGGCCGACGATTTGTTTTGTGTGGATCCAGGCATCTCCGTTGCATTCGGCTCCATAGTTCCTCTCGGCGGATGTCTGGATTCGGACGTGGACTTCGATGGAGTCCCCTATCACAATGCTTGGCCGGGAACGCCACCAGATCCCTTTGGCTTTTCCGCTGTACCGGGCCCGATTCGCTTCACTAGCCTGAAATTCAAGCCGGCAGATAGTGAGGATGAGAGTGAGGGTCCATTACAGAACTTCAGCCGTGTGGCGTTCGAGGCGGATATCCCAGCGGTTGAGGGTTCCGTTTGCCATGCTTTGACGGGCGCGGGCTGCACGAACCCGCCTCCTGGAGCGCTTTTCTATCCCATCTACAGCACAACATCAATCTCGGGCCAGTGTTGGTGGCAATTAGGTGGGCCTCGGATCCCTGGAACAACCAACAGTTTTGGCGGAAACTCCGCCACCGAATACAGCACGTTGCTGGGATCGGTCTACCAGCTAACTACCCCACCTCATCATGCCAGCTCTATAGTTCTCTTCGAAAACTATCACCAGACTCTGCCAAATAACCCTTGCCAGTAATTCCGGCGGGCCGGGATCTCGATCTGTTGAGCTCCTGGCCCCGACAAACTCCCACACCTGGGTTGGAAGTATGCCTGAACTAAGGCCTCGAACAGTCGCGTGTCTCTTGTATACGGCTCAAAAAAAAGAGGTTGGGGTGGTCAGGAGCAGTGCTTTACCTGCCGGGATAGGCAAAGCTAGTACGCGCCCTGTAGCTCATGATCGCCCGCAGACCAGGGCCGTGGAAGGTGAGCGAAACTAAATTCTCCGGCTGGTGTTGTCCTTACTACAGGACAGGTCGCTCGCCGACCGACATTTCCTGCCTAGCGCTTTTTGGGCCGCATCATGAGATCGAGCAAGGCCAACATCGCTGGACTCGCCTCTCTGCTGCAACAGGCTGAGATGAAATCCATCTTGGCCGGTGCATGGCCACCGCTCAAGCCGTTGCCGGTATTCAAGTATGAAACCGCGGAGTATCGCGCCACGATCGATTTCGACAAGAAGCGTGGAGAGTGGGTGTGCCGGAAAACATCCCTGCCGTCCAACAGCGTTCAGGAGCTACGCGGTGGACTGAGAGAAATCACGATGGCTTTGCCCCATAGCGGGGGAGAAATATTCATCGAAGAAGGCGAACCGCAGGAACACGAATTGGAGAAGGACGCGCACCGCCGCCTTCAGGCAATGCAGGAGTGGAGAAAGAATCACCAGAACGGCGCCCTTTACTTCGAACTGCGGCACTATCTTTCGGAAAGCCAGCAAAGCGAAATTGACGACAGCCTCCGGCTGTCTCTTACCGCGCGACAACTTCAGTGCAACCCGAAAAACGCCGCTTATGTCTTTGACGCTCTTGCGAGTGCGGGCGGCAGGTTTGCAGCGCTGGTTGAATTCGCGAAGCGGATGAAGGCGAAGCAAGGCGCTGAACACCAGGCAGGAGTGGAAGAACTTGTGGTCGAAGCCGAGCCCGGCATGGGCCACGAAGAGCAGTCCCCGGGAGTTAGCACTCGCAAATTGGAACCTGTCCTTAATACCCAGCCAGTTCGGGACCTGACGGCAGCGGAGAGTTGCCCTGGCGGCGATGAGCTACCGGCTGTTTCGATTAAGAATGTTTTGCCAGAGCCCGAGCAGGCTTCCATTGCAGAACAGACGGCGCCGCACAATGTACTTGAACAATTGGCCTCCGAATTCTTGGGAGGGGATTCTGCATCGCTCGTCGAACATCCAGACCGGGAAGAACGCAACTCGCCTGCATTTTCCGGTCTCGCGACCCACATGCAAGCGAGCCACGCGCCTGCGGATCACGGCGAGAGTTCGTCCTCGCACTTTCCCGCGCTTGAAATATCCGCATTTCAGCTGACTGTTTTCGCGGCTCTGTTTTTGTCCGCGACTTTCGCATTCACCGTCGGGCTCACGGTGGGGCGAGGGCCACTCGCGAGCCGCCTCCGCGAGGCACCAAAATCCATGTTCGCTACGGATGGCAAGCTAGGGGCAGTGGCCGAATCCACCGCTCAAACTTCCACTCCGGCGGCGACGAGTGCAAAGGAATCCGGGATCTCCGGTAGCCCCGGCGAGACTTTGCCGCCCGAAAAAAAGTCCACCGAGGAGAGCCGAGGATCAGAATATTCGGCAAAAGCACGTTTTGCGGATTCTGCTTCTTCGCCGGCACCGGAATCGACACTATCCTCTACGCACGAGGTCAGTTTGGAGCACGGTGGCACGATGGAGCCAGGAATTGCCGCCCCGCGCGCGCTACCACCTGTGGGCGTGGCGCCTTATTCGCCAAGAGCAACCACGATCCTGGTTACGCGCCCAGGCAGGGGCGGCCAACCGTTCCGAGTGAGTTTTCCGGAGAAATCGATCGCCGCCACGCCTTCCCTGGCGATGAGCTCGCAGCTCTCTGTTGTTGTTTCCTCAGAACCCGGCTTTGCCGCGGCTCATAAATCCGCTCGATTGGAAGCCGGAGACCTGACCTCCTTTGTTTGGCCACGTTATTCGAGACCGGGGAATCGCCAGGGACTAGCGGAAACAATCAAGGTCCGCGCCACAATCGGGCAGTCAGGCCAGGTGCAGGAGGTAAAGCTCCTGGGAGGATCGAGTTCTCTTCTTCCCGCCACAAAGGCAGCGATTCGCCACTGGAGGTACCGGCCCACGCTGTTGGACAAAAGACCGATCCAGGCACAGCAAGACGTCACGATTGAATTCCGCCCGCGACGATAGCCAGCAGGACACTGCGTTATCCCCGCGTCTCCCGTATTCAGGCGCTATTTTTGTGGAGTAAAATCTCTTGCATGACTGCGAAGAATCGATCGGTGCCTGCGGACACGGTGTTGCCGCACGTGAGCTATCAGAACCTGGCGAAGGCTATGGCGTGGCTTACAAACGCTTTCGGTTTTCGGGAGTACTACCGCTACGGCGACGGTCCCTATGGCGGGCAGATGTGGGCCGGCAAAGCCGCGATTCAGGTGAGGCAGGCTGATAAAGGCCAGCGGTCTCCAAGGCAGCTCGGATATGGGACGCAGTCGCTGACGATTTTTGTGGACGATGTGGATGCGCACTGCATGTGTGCGAAAGCCGCTGGAGCCAGGATACTGGAAGAGCCGCATGAGACAGCGTACGGGGAATATCAATACGCGGTTGAGGACCTGGATGGACACCACTGGCTGTTCTCGCGGCACGTGAAGGATAAGAGCCCCCAGGAATGGGGAGCCTTTGTAAAGAGCTAAACTGTACTGGGCGGTACGAGATTACCGCCCGTCGGGGTGCGAATTCGGCGCGCTGGACACGACCCGATGTGTGCGCAAAAACCCTCGCCACAAAAGAAGTTCGGGGATCCAGCTAACCTCGTAAACGAATTCGTGCACTTCGTTGGTACGATTCTCCTCATTCCACACGGTGCGATTTTCCGTTTCCCAGTGTGGATCGATCCCCAGAGGGATCGTGGGAACCGGAAGGGCCGCGGCGTGTGGGTCTGTGGGACGCACAAACTTAGCAGAAGCAATCCAGTTTCCAACCGCCACAGCCACGCCGTCCAATTAGCCTCAAACCGAGAACACCTTAATTGGCAAGCATTTAGGTGCCCGTACTACTCTGCAGGAGGGCAGTCGCCATGGCGCCGGTGGGGTGGGGTGCGCAAATATTTACCGTACTAGTCCGGCAAACCTTCTTTACGGCGCCCGCGTCGTGGAGTGTGCAAATGTTTGCCCATTTTGTTCTCCGGCGGCTTCTAAATTTCCAGAACCTCCGCCGGCGGCACGACCAGAAGAGATTCTTGTTCGCACTGGAAGTGTTTGGCGGGTAAACCGTCGCTTTTGCGGAGCATGAGGGGCGCGTCGCCTCCGGGCTGGGCAGCGCCAGCTTTCAGCGGCAAGCATTCCGGCGGGAGATGCGGGCGTTACCGACTTGCAGATATTTGCACTCCAAGCTGCCGCGCACTAAGATGCGGTTAAATCCGGTGCCCGCTCGCCATTCCATCCACGGGAGGTACGCATGATTCGCGTCCGCAACCTCACCATCTTATTGGCTTTCGTTTTCTTCCTGGCAGCACCGCTCCACGCGCAACTTGGAAAGACCATCATCATTCCGGCGGGGTCCGAGATGGACCACGAACTCGCAGAAATCAATGCCGCCGATCCGGCGCAAAAGCTGAAATTGCTGGATGCCTTCTCCGCCGCGCACCCGGATGCCGACGCGCAAATCCTGATCAACGAGCAGTACGTGAACTACTACATCGGCGTCAAGCAATACGACAAAGCCTTCCAATACGGTGACAAGCTCTTTGCCCTCGACCCGGACAATTTTTCAAATGCCGTAAACATGGTGCGCGCGGCCAACGAAGCCGGCGACACTAACCGCCTGTTTGCCGCCGGCGAAAAAGACTCCGGCATCCTGCAACGGTTCAAGGCGCAAGCCGCCCCGGCCGGTACCTCGCCCGAGGCCTGGAAGGCGCAGCAGGAACAAAAACTGGAATCCATCAAGGACAACCAGGCCTACATCGAACAATCGCTGATGAGCGTGGCGTTCCAACAGAAGGATGCCGCCACCAAGGCCGCGACGCTGGTGCGTGTCGGAAACTTTTTTCCGGATTCCCCCAATTCCGTGCAAGCTCTCAGCAACGCTGCGCTGCTTTACCAGCAGGCTCAGAACCGCCCCAAGATGATTGAGACGGCGAACAGCGTCCTGGCCAAGGACCCGGAAAATCTCGGCATGTTGCTGCTGCTGGCCGACGATTACGGTGAAAAGGGAGAAAATCTGGATAAGGCCGATGAGTATGCCAAGAAGGCCGCGGCCGCTTGCGACACGGCAAAAAAGCCCGAAAACGTCAGCGATGACGACTGGAAAAAGCAGATCAATTTGCAAAAAGGGCTTGCGTTTAGCGCGCTGGGCCAGGTGGACCTGCAAAAGAAGGCCAATACTACGGCCGTCGAACACCTGACCAAGGCCGCGCCATTTCTGAAAAGCAACAATACAATGTACGCGCGCAATCAGTACCGCCTGGGCTTCGCCTACCTGAATCTGAAGAAAAGCGCCGAGGCTAGGCAGGCTTTCACCGAAGCCGCCTCCGTCGATAGTCCGTACAAAGGCCCGGCACAGGACAGATTGAAAGGAATCGCCGCCAAACCCGGCGCCAGAAAGCCCGCTTAATCAAGGACTTGGAGCGAAACCTTTTGGGGGATTTTTTACTCTAATACTTTGAAAATACGCACACGACAGCGGCCGGATGCGGCCGCAAAAGGAGACCCACATGTCAGAAATCGCCACGTTTGGCGCAGGATGTTTTTGGGGGATTGAAGCCGCGTTTCGCAAAGTGCCGGGCGTGCTCGAAGTCGCCGTTGGCTATAGCGGCGGCCACACGGAGAATCCCACCTATCGTGACGTCTGCACGGATACCACGGGGCATGCCGAGGTCGTGCAGGTAACATTTGATCCGCAGAAGGTCAGCTATGAGCAGCTCCTGGACGTTTTCTGGACCATTCACGATCCAACCCAGCTGAACCGCCAAGGCCCCGATTACGGCAAGCAATACCGCACCGCGATCTTTTTCCATACACAGGAGCAGGAAGCCGCGGCAAAGAAGTCCAAGCAGGCGCTGGAAGCCAGCGGTAAGCTCCGCCGGCCCATTGCCACGGAAATCACGCCAGCAGGTACGTTCTGGCGCGCCGAGGAATATCATCAGCGCTACCTGGAAAAGCGCGGCGCCGCCAGTTGCCACATCTAACTTGAGTCTCGATCGTAGGGGGCATGCTCCGCCCCTAGACCTACGGGAACACTAACGGCCTTCGCTAAGAATCCGCTGGTAGGCCGGCACGGTCAGAAATTCTACAAATTGCGGTGCGCGGATCAGGTCGCGCATCAACTGCGCGGACTTTTCGTAAGCGGCGTAGCGCGCCTCATCTCCTGCTTTCTTGGCCTTGGCCAGCTCCTCGCTGATCATACCGTCGCATAGTGCGATGCCAATCTTGCGACCATCCTTCAGTTGTGCGCCGTGATGAATCCACTGCCAGATCTGCGCGCGGCTGATTTCCGCCGTCGCGGCGTCTTCCATCAAATTAAACAGCGGAACGCAGCCAGTGCCGCGCAGCCAGGCTTCCAGATAGCCGAGCCCCACGGCAATGTTCTGCCGCAAACCCGCTTCGGTAATCTCGCCCTTAGGAACTTTCAGCAAATCGGCCGCCGTGGCATGAAAATCGGCCAGCTTCTTCTCGATCTGATTGGGCGCAGGCATCAGGCGATTGAAAATCTCCATGGCTACGGGCACCAGGCCCGGGTGAGCAACCCAGGTTCCGTCATGCCCATCGCCGGCTTCGCGTTCTTTGTCCGCTCGCACCTGGGCGATCGCTTTGTCGTTGGCCACGGGGTCATTCTTGATCGGGATAAACGCGGCCATGCCTCCCATGGCATGGGTATTCCGGCGGTGACAGATCCGAATCAGTAGCTTGCTGTAAGAGCGCAGAAAGTGCGTGGTCATGGTGACCTGGGCGCGGTCTGGCAGCACCGCTTTCGGGTCATTCGAGAATTTCTTGATAAAGCTGAAAATATAATCCCAGCGGCCGCAATTGAGCCCGGCAGAGTGCTCGCGCAATTCATAAAGGATTTCGTCCATCTCAAACGTGGCAAGGATGGTCTCAATGAGCACGGTGGCGCGGATGCTCCCTCGCGGCACGCCGAGCTTCTCTTGCGCATAAAAGAAAATGTCGTTCCACAACCGGGCTTCCAGATGGTTCTCGATCTTCGGCAGATAGAAATACGGCGCGGTGCCGGACGCCAAGAGTTCCTTGGCGTTGTGCAAGAAATACAAGCCAAAATCGAAGAGCGAGCCCGACATCGGTTGCGTGTCCACCAGGACGTGGCGCTCCTCAAGGTGCCAGCCGCGCGGGCGAACCAACAGAACGGCAGTGCGCTCGTTCAGTTTGTATGCTTTGCCCGTCGCCAGGTCGGTGTAGGTGATGGTGCGCCGCACGGCGTCCATCAGGTTGATTTGGCCGTCCATCTGGTTGGCCCAGGTGGGCGTGTTCGAATCCTCGAAGTCCGCCATGAACACCTTCGCGCCGGAGTTCAGCGCGTTGATGATCATCTTGCGATCCACGGGGCCCGTGATTTCCACGCGGCGGTCCTGCAGGTCCGCGGGAATGGGCGCAACCGTCCATTCCGACTCGCGAATCGACGTTGTTTCCGGCAAAAAGTCCGGCTTTTCGCCAGCATCCAGGCTTTTCTGCCGCGCGGTGCGGGCGGCAAGGAGTTCCAGGCGGCGGGCATTGAAGCGGCGCTGCAAATCCACGACAAATTTCAGCGCTTCGGGCGTGAGCACATGCGACTGACCGGCGTGCGGCGGAGCCAGAATCTCGACGCCTTTCAGAGATGGGGAAGGTGTGGTCATGGCGACCTCCGAGGGAAACCCGATGAGGAGCGAATCACGGCGAAAGGGTTTCACGGTGTTAGCCGATACTTGCAACTTACGACGTTCGTTGTGTGCGTGGCAAGTTGCGATTGATTACCGCCCGGCCGGCTTGACTCCTTCCTTGACTTTGCCCCCGTAAGAAGGTATTGGATGCCGTGCGGAACGTCAGGTAAGGGCTTCTGGTCGGGATTTACCTCTCCTGGTTTAAAGGGTGTGACAACTTCGAGCGTGCACGTGTGGGATCGCTCTCTTCGGAGGACTGCTCATGACTTGGACGCAAGTGTACGATCCTCTCGGCCACTGGTGGCTTTCCGCCCTGGTGGCCGCGCTACCCATCATTGTTTTGTTTACGCTGCTGGCGGGCCTGCGCGTGAAGCCGCACTGGTCAGCGCTGGCAGGGGCGGCAACGGCGATCCTGGTCGCGGTTACGGTCTTTCGCATGCCGGCAATGCTTGCCGGCGAAAGCTTTCTTTACGGCGTGGCCACCGGCCTGATGAACATCATTTGGATTGTCGTTGCGGCGGTCTACCTCTATGACATCTCCGTGAGCACCGGCGATTTCGAGATCATGAAGGCTTCGGTTGGAGGAATCTCCTCTGATCGCAGGCTGCAACTGCTGCTAGTGGCATTCTGCTTTGGCGCGTTTATCGAGGGATGCGCGGGGTTCGGATCACCGGTGGCGATTGCCGGCGCGTTCATGATTGGTTTGGGATTCCGGCCGTTTCATGCCGCCGCGCTGAATCTTATCGCCAACACCGCTCCCGTAGCCTGGGGCGCTATCGGCACACCAGTGCACATGCTAGCGGCGGTGACCGCGCTTCCGGAAGCGGATATGAACGCCATGATCGGGCGGATTCTTCCCATCACCGCGATCATTGTGCCTTTCTGGCTGGTGCGCGCCATGGTCCCGTGGAAAGAAACCTTTGAAGTGCTGCCCGCAATTCTGGTGGTAGGCATCTCTTTTGCTTCGATGCAATTTTTCTGGTCCAACCATATGGATAGCAATTTGGTGGACATTACCTCGGGGCTTTTTTCCTTGCTCTGCACGGTCCTGTTCTTGCTGTTCTGGAAGCCCAAGAGAATCTGGCGGTTCGCCGAAGACCCGGAAGTCTCTGGAACCGGGCATACCTATACACATAGCCAGGTCTTCAAAGCCTGGGTTCCGTTCCTGATTCTTTCGATCTTTGTTTTTATGTGGGGCTACAAGCCGGTGAAAGACTGGATGAACGTTCACACCACGCCGGCGTGGGTCACGGCTGACGGCAAGCCGAATGGCGGTTGGAACACGCCTCTGCATCGTGTAATTTCCAGGGACAAACCCGTGGTTCCCAAGCCGACTCCGGAAGGCGCGAAGTTTGCTTTTATCTGGCTTTCGGCGACGGGAACGGGCTGCTTCCTGGCAGCGATTGTTGGCGGATTGATTCGAGGGGTGACCCTGGGGAATCTCGTCAAAATATTCGGGCAGACACTATATCGCATGCGTTTTGCTGTGGTGGCCATCGCGGGCATGCTTGGCCTGGGATTTGTCACAAGATACTCGGGAACCGATGCCGTTTTGGGCTTAGCCTTCACGCATACAGGATGGTTCTTTCCGTTCTTCGGAACATTTTTGGGATGGTTGGGTGTTGCCCTGACCGGCAGCGATACTTCATCGAACGCGCTGTTCGGAAGTCTGCAGCGCATCACCGCCGAACAGTTGCACCTGGACCCCGTGCTGATGACCTCAGCGAACAGCGCCGGGGGCGTGATGGGCAAGATGGTGGACGCACAATCGATTTGCGTGGCCACCGCGGCGACGAACCAGCTGGGCAATGAGGGCATCATCTTCCGGTTCGTGGTTTGGCACTCGATTGCGCTCGCCGCGATTGTCGGCATCATCGTGATGCTCTACGCCTACGTCTTCCCGAACCTGGTGCCGCACAATTTGACGTTCATTCATTAATGCGGCAAGCTGCTTTACGGCACCCCGCCGCGGCGGGATAATTCTTGCCGCTCCCGGAAAGGCGCTTGTGTACGCTCGTGTTCTTCAGGAACTCCGCGCCATCGTCGGTCCACGTGGCTTGATCTCTTCGCCCGAAGAGCTGCGCACGTATGAATGCGACGGCCTGACGAACTTTCGCGTGATGCCGCTGGCCGTGCTGCTGCCCGCTAATACACAAGAGGTGCAATCCATCGTGCGTGTCTGCCATCGCGAAAAGATTCCGTTCGTTGCGCGCGGTTCGGGCACTGGGTTGAGTGGCGGCGCACTGCCCGTCGAAAACGGCGTTGTGCTCAGCCTGGCGCGCATGAACCGCATTCTGGAAGTGGATCTGCCGAATGCCCGCGTGGTCGTGGAACCCGGAGTGATCAACCTGGACGTCACCGGCCGCGTCCAGCCGCAGGAATACTTCTATGCGCCGGACCCATCGTCGCAATCAGTGTGCAGCATCGGCGGCAACGTAGCGGAAAATTCCGGCGGCGCGCACTGCCTAAAGTATGGATTCACCACCACGCATGTTCTGGGGCTGGAGGTCGTTCTGCCGGATGGGTCGCTCGTCCATTTGGGCAGCAAATGTCTGGACGCACCTGGATACGACCTGCTGGGCGTGTTTGTCGGCTCGGAAGGCACGCTGGGCGTCGCTGCCAAGGTGACCCTGCGCGTGGTGAAACGCCCCGAGTGCATTCGAACGCTGTTGGCGGCGTTTCCCGGCACCAATGAAGCCGGCGCCGCGGTGAGCGACATCATCGCCGCCGGCATGTTGCCAGCCGCCATCGAAATGATGGACAACCTCGCCATTCAGGCCGCCGAAGCCGCTGTGCATCCGAACTATCCGGACTGCGGTGGGCTGTTGCTGGTCGAACTCGACGGCCCGGTCGCCGAAGTCGAATCCCTGATGAAGAGCGTTGACGAACTTTGCCGGAAGAACGGTGCGTGGGAAATTCGCCTGGCACAAACCGATCAGGAGCGCATGTTGGTCTGGAAGGGGCGCAAGGCGGCCTTCGCGGCGATGGGGCGCATCTCGCCGAACTACATCGTGCAGGACGGAGTGATTCCCCGCACCGCCTTGCCGCAGATCATGAGCGAAATTGCGCGCCTGAGCCGCGAAACCGGCCTTCGCGTGGCGAACGTCTTTCACGCCGGCGACGGCAACCTGCATCCATTAGTTCTTTACGACCGCCAGATCGTGGGACAGGAACGAGCCGCCGAGGCGCTGTCATTCAAAATTCTGGAATTGTGCCTCGCCGCCGGCGGATCCATCACCGGCGAGCACGGTGTCGGCGAAGAAAAGAAGCGCATGATGTCGCAGATGTTCAGTGAGCCGGACCTCGATACCATGCAGCGAGTGCGTTGCGCGTTCGATCCGTTGCAGCTTTCGAATCCAACGAAAGTGTTTCCTACTCCGCGGCTGTGCGGGGAAAAGCCCGGTGAGTATGTGGCGCACCCGTTGGAAAAGGCGGGAATCGCGGAAAGATTCTGACGAGGAACAACTAAACTACCCATTCCACGGTTATGCTCGGAACGAAATCCATTCAAGAGGAACTGCAGGCGATTGTCGGTGCGCAGAACCTGCGTCCAGCCATTGCTGGAGATGCCATTTGCGGAGTTGCGCCTCGCTGGGTGGTCGAACCGGGAAACGAACAACAAGTTGCGGCTGTTCTTGCGGCGGCGAATTCGGCCGGCATTGGAGTCATTCCACGGGGCGGCGGCAGCAAACTCGATTGGGGCAATCCGCCGAAGCGCGCGGACCTGGTTTTGTCTATGGATCGACTCAATCGCATCATCGAGCACGCCTGGGCCGATCTTACCGTCACCGTTGAGGCCGGTTGTACTTTGCAATCGCTACAAGACGCGCTCCGGCAGCATGGGCAGCGCCTGGCGCTCGACGTCCTGTGGCCGGAACGCGCCACGGTGGGCGGAGCGATTTCCACCAACGACAGCGGCACTTTGCGGCTGCGCTTCGGCGCGCTGCGCGACCTCATCATTGGCGTCACGCTGGCTCTCTCTGACGGCACACTGGCGTCCAGCGGCGGCAAAGTGGTTAAGAATGTTGCGGGCTATGACCTTCCGAAACTTGCCACCGGCGCGCTCGGCACGCTCGGTGTCATTACCAAGGCCGTGTTTCGCCTGCATCCCCTCTGTCCGACGACAAGCTCTCTAACTTTTGCGCCTTCGAATTGGGAGGAAATGCAGAAATTGCTGCATTCCATCCAGGATTCCAAGCTGGCGCACACCGCGTTTCAGATTCGCGCCGCTTCCGGCTCGCCGCCGCAAGCCGACATTCTCTTTGAAGCCACGGAAGCCGGGCTTGCGGCGCAAACCGAGCATTTGCGAAGACTCCTCGGTAGCGCATCCGTGACCGATTCGTCTTCGACACAAGTCTGGCAGGCACGACAGACTCTCTTCTCCTCGCTCAATGAACATTCCGTCATCGCAAAGTTCAGCGTTCTCCCATCCGATATCGCCAAGGCGATGCAATGGATTGCTGGCGTTTTCTCCAGCGAACCTTCGTCGTGGCATGCCGTCATCCAAGCCACGGGGCTTGGCTGGCTGCGTTTCGACGTAGATGCTTCCTCGCTAGACAAAGGGCTTCGCGCAGTCCGCGAACAGTTCGAACGCGCGTCGGGCTCGTTTGTGCTTGCGCCCCGGCCGGCTTTTCTTTACACATTCGACGCGTGGGGAAATCCTGGCGACGCGTTGCCGTTGATGCGCGCCGTGAAATCCCGCCTGGATCCGCAAAATACGCTCAACCCCGGTCGTTTCGTGGGTGGCATCTGATGGCGGCCGCTCCACAAAACGGTGCATTCGACGCGCACCACCCGCCCGCGCTAGAACTCCTCGAGAAGTGCGTGCACTGCGGATTCTGCCTGCCCGCCTGCCCCACCTACACGCTGTGGGGCCAGGAGATGGATTCACCGCGTGGCCGCATCTACCTGATGAAGCTCGCGCTTGAGGGCCAAGCCGAGATGAACGAAAAATGGGTGAGCCATTTCGACTCCTGCCTCGGCTGCGTCTCCTGCATGCCAGCGTGCCCGTCCGGCGTTGACTACGGCAAATTGATCGAGGCGACGCGCGCGCAGATCGAACGCAACTACGCGCGCCCCGCCCACGACAAACTGCATCGAAAATTCCTTTTTGAAGCTTTCGCACACCCTGAGCGCATGAAACTCCTGCGGCTGTCCCTTCTGGCATATCAAAAGAGCGGTCTGCAGGCCGCTTTGCGTGCAATTGGCGTTTTCAAGGCGTTGCCGAAGCGCGTCGCGGCATTGGATTCGCTTCTTCCCAGCGTGAAACCCGCCGAAGACATTGCCATGATCACTCCCGCGAAAGGGGAAAAGCGCAAGCGTGTCGGGATTCTCCTCGGCTGCGTTCAGCAGGTCTTCTTCTCTCATGTGAACGCCGCCACGGTCCGGGTTCTTGCCGCGGAGGGCTGCGAAGTGGTGGCGCCGCCGGGGCAATCCTGCTGCGGCGCGCTGTTCGTTCACGCAGGCGCAGAAGCGCGAGCGCAGGAACTTGCGCGCAAAACCATCGACGCCTTCGAAAAGGCCAACGTGGAGGCCGTCGTGATCAACGCTGCAGGCTGCGGCTCAAGCATGAAAGACTATGGCCACCTGTTGCGCGACGATCCCGCTTACGCCGAACGTGCCAGGCGCTTTTCCGCGCAGTGCAAAGACATCAGCGAATTCCTGGCGGAATTTTCTCCGCGCGCGGAACGCAAACCGCTCCACGCCCGCGTGGCCTTCTACGATTCCTGCCACTTGCAGCACGCGCAGGGAGTGCGCGCGCAGCCGAGAAGCCTCCTGCAGCATATCCCGGGCATGCAGTTGGCGGAAATCCCTGAGGCGCCGATCTGCTGCGGCTCCGCGGGAATTTATAACCTGGTGCAACCCGGCGTCGCGCGCGAACTGGGCGACCGCAAAGCGAAACATATCGTGCCGCTGCAGGCCGACATCGTGGCCACGGGAAATCCGGGCTGCATTCTACAATTGCAGTCCTCACTGGCAAGAGCCGGGCATCCTGTCCCCGTGGTGCACACGATTCAGCTGCTGGATGCTTCGATTTGCGGATTGCCGCTGGAAGCCTTGCGCTAGCTACCCGTCTGCCTTCACCAGAAAATAAACGGTCATCGTCACCCCTAACAGGGGGACCATCGCCCGAATGAGTTGTTGCGGCGACTTTTGCGCGTAGTGGGCCGCCGAATAACACCACGCGCCGGCAATCATCACCACAGCCCGCGTCCACGCGATCGATCCCGTAGCAATAGAAGTGACCGCCGCTGCGCCGTTAATCGCCGCCACCAGCACGATCTTCAGCGCGTTCATTTCGCGGATATCCGTCATTCCCAACGCCGCAAGCAGCGCCAGGGTAGGTGGCCACCAGTGATTCAAAGAACGGAGCGCCCCCGACTGCGCCGTTGCTCGCTTCATGGGAAATTCTCGCGGAAATGCGCCCCGTCAGATGCCGCCCGAAAGCAAAAAGCAGCGTTGCGCCGAGCATCAGCCGGGGAATAACACGAAGAAACGTTTGCGCAGACGTCTTGATCAGCAACAGCGCGCCCGCGAGCCCGCCGACGAAGCTCATGATCACCAAAGGAATAAGAACACGCCGCGGAATCTTCAGGCGCTTGCGATACGCTCCGCCGCTCGCCGTCGTTCCAACCCATAGCGAAAGCGTGCGGGTTGCATTTGCGGGAACCGGTGCCATCCCGGTGAACGGCAGCGCCGGGAAGGCCACGAAGCTGCCCCGCCGGCCAGGGCGTTCATGGCTCCGCCCAGAGCGCCCGCAAAAACAGGAAAATAGCGTGAGAAAGGCTCAAGGGAATTTTTTGTCACGAAACAATTAAGAAGTGGCAGAGAGTGTCGGATTCGATCTCCGTACCCACCGCTACCCACCGGCCTCAAACCACGTCTGCATTTTTGTCCAAGAACAGCATGCAGACCTGAACTTTTTTTGGACTTGCGGCCAGCTAGGCTGCAGGCTCACGAGTTGCTAAAAAGCACGTAAAGAAAGCTGCCGGTCCTCGAGCTCAGGCTCCAGAAACCAGGTTCCTCTACCCGGCATGGTATATGAAAATGACGTCCAAGCTAGCCCCCTGTTTGCATGCACTTGTGTTTTTTGCCCTTAGTTTACTTTCCTCAGCGCCGTGTTTTGGACGCTCGACCGGCTTAACAACTGTTGACACGACCTATTACGTCGATGCGGTGGCGGGCAGCGACACCAACAACGGCACCTCTCCCGCCAGTCCGTGGCGAACCGTTGCGAAGGTTAATTCCACAAGTTTCGGTCCGGGTGACCATATCCTTTTCAAAAGAGGGGATACCTGGCGCGAGCTTCTTGCTCCTTATTCTTCCGGCGAAGCTGGCAATCCCATCGTGATCGCCGCCTACGGAACCGGACCTGCGCCGATTCTCACAGGCGCGAACCGTCTGCCGCAAAGCGCGTGGACGCTTTGCTCCGGATGCCAGAACAATGTCTGGCACGCCACAGTTTCGACGCCCCCTAATGTTGTCATGTTCAACGCTGCGCATGGCAATCAGAAAACAGGGATTTCCGCGCTGACGACAGCCGGTGATTGGTATTGGGCCTCAGACGTTCTGTATGTTTGGTGCACGTTGAACCCTGGCTCGTACTATCTGAGCCCGGGGGTTGAAGCCGGAAACCGGGCGGTGGTGGTCGATCTGTCCGCGCTGGCGTACGTGACTCTGCAGAATCTGGAGCTGACAGGAGCAAACGGGCTGCCGACAAACGGGATCGTTTACGCACACACGCAGAATAGCGTGCCTCCTCACGACCTGGTGCTGAACAATCTGCAGCTCAGCAACGGAGCGGGGAACGGTGTTCATTTCGAAGATTGCAACAACTGTGTGATCGAGGAAACAAAAATCTCAGGCATGGGAAGCGATGGCGTCTCCCTGGCCGCACTGCATACGGAATTCCCAGTCACCCGTGCATCCGTTATAGGAAATACGGTCAGCAACAGCCGTCATAATGGCATCGCAACGTACGGCTGTGCGATCGGCGGGGATTGTCTGGGCATGATTTTTCCGAGCGGCATCTTCCTTTCCGGAATTGCGATTTCGGGAAACACCGTTCATGACAACGGTGAAGGCATCTATCTCGAGTGGACCAACCACTCGTCCATTGCTTCGAACACTGTGTATCACAACACGGACACCACGATGTCCGCCGCAGAGGGTGGCGGTATCGAACTCGAGGCCTCCAGCGATAACACCATCCAGGGAAATCTGGTTTATGAAAACCGGGTCAATGGTATAGAGCTTTCCAACGACTCAGGCGCCGGGGCTACGCTTACGGGGGCTTCCTACAACGTTGTTCGTTACAATGCGGTTCATGACAACAGGGGCCACGGGCTGTTCACCGACGCGGCCCCGACACAGAGCAATCTTTTCGAATACAACCTGGTCTGGAACCAGACCAACGGTGAATGCTTCCTGGCAAACGGAATTGGCCACGCGTTTTATGGCAACGTGTGCTGGCATAATTCCACCGGCATTGATCTATACACCTCAAGCTCGACCCCACTGACCGGCCACATCACCATCAAGAACAACATTATCGGCGACAGCATCGTGCGAGCGGTGCATATTGAACAAGGCGTAAGCCTTGCGACGCTGGCGGTGGACAATAACAATTATGGCTTCGGGGCTTCCGGCGAATTTCTGTTGTTTAACACGACGCATAACTTGAGTGGCTGGCACTCAGCCACAGGGTTTGATGCCCACTCCTTTTGCGCAAATCCGGAATTTGCTTCTTCTACGCCGGTGGCCCCCACGGACTTCATCCTGCAGTCCAGCTCACCTGACGTGGGCCGCGGGGCTGAACTGGGCTCGTCTTTCGACCTGGGCCTTACTTCTAGCGCTATTTGGCCATCCAAAGTCAGTACCGCAACGCAGCCATCCGCGTGGAATATCGGGGCGTTTGTCGTTCCTTAGCGAGGGTCCCGGGACTGCGGGGTCAAACCGCTGTATCGATCTTCTGGACGCGGATGGTATTGGTATTGGAATCAAGAACGCCGGTCACCAGCACCACTTTGCCGGCGTATTTGCTGGCGGTTTTTTGATCGTCGAGGGCGTAGGAGTTGGCAGAGCTCAAATCCTGCAGGACGTATTTGCCTTTGCTCTTGGCAATCTTTCCGGCGAATGTTTTGACGTGCGCCTGATTCCCTGCTGGAGATCGTGATTGGACTGGTTGCTGCGGGGCAGATGGTTGCTGGCGGGAAGCTGGATTCTGGGCGAGGATCGGCGCACTACCAGAGAGAGTCAGCGATAAAACGAGGCATGGAATCACACGAATGCCGCCCATGGAAAAACCCCATGAGTAAATGTGACTGGTCATAAGGAAGAAGGCATTCCGCGGACCAATTGCCTTTGAGCTAAGCGCAAGGATTGCAAGAATATGCCACGGGCGGGAAAAATTTCCCGGCGATTTTCTTCCCACCGTTCGAAGAATCTTCCGGTCCGGCCAGCCCTCCTTCATTTACCGTCAAAGACGGACGGGTCCTAACAGGGTCTGACAGTCAGCCCGGGGATAAAACCCAGGCTCTCGTAGTTCCGCAATAAGATGGCGCGCAGCCGTAAGTGCGCTTTATGCAGCATACCCTTGGATGTATTTACCGAGCAGCGCATCATTTGCGCAATCTCCAGATGTTTATAGCCGTGCACGTCGTGCAATAGAAAAACGAGCCTCCAGGTCCAGGGTAATTGGGAGATCGCTCGTTCAAGATACAACCGGTCGGCGATGCCGGCGTCCGATTTATCCGCGGCTTTGGGCTCCTCTCCGGAAAGGGTGGCGGCCAATTGAGGAGGCTCGAATCGTTCAAGTAGCGCCATTGAAGCTTTCTTCCGCCGAATGTGCATGAGCACCGCGTTGAAAGTCAGGCGGTAAAGCCAGGTGGACAACAACGAGTCTCCACGAAACGTTTTGATCTTGCGGAACAACTTCAGGAAGACTTCTTGCGTCATGTCTTCCGCTTCCGCTGAATCGGCCAACATTCGGTAACATTGGGCGTATACGCGCTTCGCATGCAGGCGGTAAATCTGCTCAAATCCCCACAGATCTCCTTGTTGTGCGCACCGTATGGCTTTTCGTTCTTCCTTCTGGATGTCTTTGGCCGTGTTAGCCCCTAGCACGTCGGGTGACGATTCAAGGTTGCGTGCGTGCCGCTCTTTTTCAGCTTGCATTTTTCCTCCATCGAAAGATTTGGGATGGATTCGGGCTGACAGGGAGTATCGAGCGAATCCCGTTGAACGTAACTGACGCTGCAGGAGGTAGGGAGCAAACGGAGTTCCACCAGCGCAACTATTTTGTCGCTGAGAAGAGAAGAGTTTAGGCGGATTGGGAAATTTGCGGGAGGTAAAAACTTCCACAGAGGCGTAAAGAGTGGCGTACCGGATAATTTGATGCGGGCTACTGTAAAGACCGCAATTGTTCGACGGAAATTTACTCGGCGATATTTAGGCAGAAAAGCGTCAAGGAGAATGGCGGAAGGCTCCGATATCCCACCGGCCGGGTTCTTGAGGAAGCAATGTGACGACTTCTGGCCAATGTAACAGCGGAGAAAGCGCCATGCGTTTGTCATCTCCCAGGTCCGTGCCGTGGCCCACGGCCTGAGAATTCGCCGACGGAGTGAAGTCGCGAGGGGTATTGGGCGTTAGCGAGGCGAGATGCGGATCAGCAAGCAGAGAATTTCCGTCTAACCCCGTCAGCGCCTGCCACTCGCCGAATTTCAGTGGAGATCCTTTCCAATTGAATCTTCCCTCGCCGTCGGGTGAATACAGGTTGTTAGAGACCTCGAATGGCCCTTCGACACCTTTTTCGACGAGGACATGATATTGCGAACTGCGGAGGATGAGATTGTTTCTGATGGAGATGTTTCCGGTTTGTTGCGTGGTTGAGCTGATATAGAGATGAATTCCGATTCTGCTGTTGTAGCAAGTGTTGTTGACAATTTCATGGCCGACGTAATTGGCCATGATGCAGCTTCCCTGCGGGTGATTGTAAATAAGATTGTAGAGAATTTTGTTGCCCTGGCTCGGAATGTAATTGGTGAAGATTCCGTGTGTCCCATCATCGTGCACAGAGTTATACCGGATTATGTTGTTGCTCGACCCAAGGGGCGGCTTCCCGGTGTCAATGGAAAGCTCAATGCCGGAAAGCCGCGCCTGGTAGCAATTGTTTTTTTCCACGATGTTTGAGCTGGAGCCGGACAGGCCCACACAATACCCCTCGCCGCGCCGGGATGTGTTGTTGTTGGAATAAGCGGTGTTGTTGGCGATTAGCGAATCATTCGTTTCGTGAAGATAAATGCCGGCCCCGTTATCGTGAAGTGTGTTGCCAAGAATCTTGACTCCGGTCACAGTGAGGCCATCCGGATAAACCACGGAGCGACAGCGCTCAGCTCGCGGGCACCCCACAACGAAAATACCGTTGAAACTGTTGTGATGAACCTGGTTATTCGTGATCGTTGCGGTTGTGACCGGGAACTTACCATTGCTGTGGTAGAGCTCGATGCCCGCTCCATCGTTATCGCGAACCAGGGCTGAATCGATCACGCAATGATCCGCGTTTTCGATGTGAATTCCGTCGCCTGCACCATTCACAACAGTAACTTTTGAAATATTCAGATTGCTCGGTGTCGGGCCCTCCAGATGCACCGTGATCGCCCAAATCCCCGCTCCTTCTCCATAAGGAATCGCATTGGCTCCCCTTATTTCAACGTTGGTCACCGAGATATAAGAGATCCCGGTCAGATTGAGACCGCTGGGACGCGCCCCGGTTTCGATTCCGGGATGCGCGTACGAATTGGATGGATTATCTTGGGAGAAAACGTAGAGCGTGCCGGAAAGCCAGAACCAGTCAAGAGGGCCGGTTAAGTCCGTGACGGAAGATTTCTTATGCCCCTTAGCGCCGTCGAAAAGGACGACATTGGGCTGCGGCGCGACCGCGGCTTGCCACACATTTGCGCTCGAACCGGTAGATGATGTCCAGGAACTTGCGTTCACGGGATCTGCCCCGCTAATTACCGGAAGCTCGCCAACTCCGTAGGCATCGATTGTGATGAGAGCTTCCGCGGCGCCAGAGGATGGGAAATTCAGCTGTTCGTGCCATACACTTCCACGACGAAGCAGAACAGCATCACCCGGGGAAAATCTGGAAGCGCTGACTTTGGCAAGCGTTCGCCAAGGCGAATTCGCGGAAGTGCCGGCGTTGTGATCGTCACCCCTGGTGGAGTCTACGTAGTAGGTGGTGGGAGCAGACCACAGGGAAGCGGGCGTAAGGGCGAGGAATGCGCCAAAAAAGAATGTTTTAAAGGGCATCGGTAAGGCCTCCTGAGCCATGAGTGGCGCCCAGCCGGGTTGGCTTCAGGGAGCAAGCGAAATGGAAACGGCATGGAGAATGTTTTTGTCGGTATCCAGGGATCCCGTCACGCGAACCTTTTTGTTCACGAATCGCTTTGTTTGCGAAAAGCCGTCGAGCATGTAGGATGAGCGGGTGTGGGCCACTTCGAGGTAAAACTTCCCGTATTTTTCGGAGACCTTCCCGACGTACGATTCCGAGTTCCGCTGAGCCTGGTCGATCTGTGTGGTCTGGGCCTGGTCGCGGTATTGGTTTTGCTGCGTGTTTTGTTCCTGCTTTTGCCGCTGCGATTCCTGGGCCCGGCTGACATTGGCAAGAGAGAGCAATGCAACAGCCAACGAAAAGTACAGCAACATCACGGTCTTGGGAAATTGCATAAAACACCGGTTCGCGGAGAGGATGCTTACAGTTCAGGTTCCGGGGCACGGGTCTTTATAGGCCACCAGGCCGACATTGAGGCCCATCCACAAAGGCACGTTCGTGGGTTCGACAGACTCAAGCTGAATGCGAGAAAAATAACGACCAATCAATCTTGCCACCGCAGCGTAATCGAAACCCTTGCGCCCGTGAACGCCGCGCGGGACTTTCTCCATTCGCCCGAGCACGGCGCTCCAGAATTGTGATGCGGTGTACTCGCTGCGCGGAACACCAGACAATTTGGAACCGATTACCTTGAGCAACAATGGCAAGCCTTTCTCATTCGGCATGGTCGAGAAAATGTGTCCTCCGCTCTTTAGCTTTCTGGAAAGCAAAGTTACATAGGCCTCGAGCTTTGCGGGTTCCAGGTATTCAAACGTTTCAAGCACGATGGCAACGTCAAATGCCCCCTGCACGTCTTCGAGGTCCCGGAAATGCTGCGAACGGCGAAATTCGAATCGCGGAACGTCCCGAAATCTCTGGCATGCGGCTTCGAAACCGTAGGCCTTGCCATTTTTCCATCCGCTTCGCCATCCGGCGTCAAAACCAACATATCTTTCGATGGGGACGGGAATGTAACTGACGGATCTGGCGTCATTGCAGCCCAATTCGAGCACGGAAATCTTCTGCTTCTGGATTGCAGCGATTTTCCTCCTGAGCCACTCAAATCTGCGGGTGTGATGGAACTTGTAAACGCGTCCAATTGGACCAAGGCTGCGACCTTCGTCGAACGAAGGAATTTCCTGCGAATTAAAAATGGGCCGATCTTCATGCATGAAGCGGATTCTCCAGGTTTAAGGGTGTCCATCGTAGTTCTCCGTCACATTTCAGAATCTTGGACGAGTACGCGGGTATTGGCCTCCAGCGGCAGAGTAGTTTCTATTGAGGGATTCAGCCGGAACTGGAAAGCGGTCGAAGGCTTGAGAAACGTTCGCGCCCACATTTCGAGGGAAAGCCACCGGAAAAGCAGCGCCTGATTTCTGACCGGATGGGTGCGAAATCGTTTCCACACTTTCACCGCTGCCGCATGATCGATCCATCCTCTTTGGCGGAACGAGTTCGATCGAAGAATGTCCTCCACCCAAGGGCGCATCGCCCCCTGCAGCCAGGCGCTCTGGGGTGTATCGAAGCCTTTCTTATCCGTTCGCCGGAGCACCTTGTCGGGTAACCTGCCTCGCATGGCCTCACGGAGGACGAATTTTGTTGCCCCCCCCTGAATCTTTTGACTCTCCGGAATGGCGAACAGATATTCCACTACCCGGTGATCGAGATACGGAAGACGCACCTCTCGCGAAAATGCCATGGAGCTGCGATCCGCAAAACGGAGCAATTTGGGCAGCATCGAACAGGTCAGCTGCCGATAGAGCTCGTTGTGCAGGGAGCTTTTGAACTTCTCGGGAACCGTTGTCGGCGGGCAACCGGCGATTTTTGAGAATTCCGGAGTGAGCGACAATGGCTCCAGAAAAGAGCCGGGCAACCACTTAGACTCTGTCAGCAACGACTGCGGCGTCATTCCCGTGATGCTCTTTATTCCGTTGCTTTTCATCTGTTCCCAGGCGGATTTCGCGAAAGAAATCCATCGGAGCTGGCGAAGCAAATCCCAGTAGTGAAAGCTCCGGCTGGCCAGGTATCCCGCAAGGATTTCATCCGCGCCCTGACCGTCGAGCAGCACGGTCACCCCGTAATCGGCAGCCAGGCGCATCACGCACCATTGGGCATATATGCTGGGACCAGTGAAGGGATGTTCTTGCCGCCACGCCAGTTGATCTACTTCCTCAACCATGCGGTGTGGGTCCGGGTAAACGCCGTAGTTGGCGGTAAGAAAACGCTGCGTAACCGGCTCGATGAATGTGCCTTCATCACAGTTGCGGTCGGCAAAGCGGGCTGAAAAGGTACATTGGCGGTTCCCGTTCCGCTGCGCGGCTACCAAGCTGACAATTGAAGAAGAGTCGAGGCCTCCCGACAAGCAGGAACCCACCTGAACATCGGAGCGCAAGCGAATTTTGACGCTGTTGCGGAGGAGCTCCAGCAGGTGGTCGGCGTAGTTTCGCTTATCGGAGTAGCGGACCTCCAGGGAAGGATCCACATCCCAATAGCGCGTAATTTTCAGTGCGTCTGCTGATGGTGAATAGAGAAGGGTGTGTGCCGGTGGCAAAGCCAGGATGTTCTTAAAGAAGGTTTCCTGCGATGTATCCGTTTCCCGGTAGGCGAGAAATTTGTAGATGGACTGGAGATGAGGCTCGGGAACCACCATTCCGGAGGCCAGAATGGCCTTGATTTCAGAGGCGAAAAGAAACAGCGAAGGGCGGCGGTAGCAGTAAAAAGGCTTCTCTCCAAAACGATCGCGGGCGGCGAACAGATGCCGGCGTTTGCTGTCCCAAATTGCAAAGGCAAACATACCGTTGAGCCGATGAACGAAGTCCGGTCCCCAGCAGGAATATGCCGCCAAAAGGACCTCGGTATCGGAACGCGATTGAAACGGGTAAGCGACCTGAAGCTCTTTGCGAAGTTCTGCGTAATTGTAAATTTCCCCATTAAATACGATTGTCAATGTGCCGCTGGCGTCCTGCATGGGTTGATGGCCGCGAGGCGACAGGTCAAGGATCGCGAGGCGGCGGCTCCCCAATGTGACGCCGTCGGCACGGGACATCCAAAGGCCGGCATCGTCTGGGCCGCGATGAGCCAGACTATCCCTCATGGCTATCGAAGTGGCCACATCCAAGCAGAAACCAGGCCGTAAAGATCCGACGATTCCGCACACCTACGTTAGCCCCTTTCTATTTCAACAGCTTGACACGCCCGTGAGCGCCGGTGACGCGCAGGATCACCCTATGCCTCTTTGCAGAGCGCGATTCAGGTGGCGCATGCGAATTCTGCCAAGTTTGCTGGCCAGACCGCGCATACCGCCGTTCTGGAAAGCCGCTTGGATGTCGCGATAGTACTTTCCAAAAAAATCGTTCCTCAAATCTGCGTAGAAGTTTTTCCTGTAGGCGCCGGAAGCAATTTCTTCCGACAGCTGGACAAATCGGTTCAAAGTTACGCACGCGTCGGCAGACAGCGGGATGCGGCCCCAGCCGCTTTCTTCCAATCGGACCGGAAGCACCTCTATTCGCGCCAACTCGCCCGCGTCGCTCAGACTCAGGTTGATGACTAATCCCTCCCGCTCGAGCGCCGAATAGATTACGCCGGAGGAAATACTTCCGAGCCCGTAGAAACAAAATGCCGAAGAGCCGTCGCCGCGGGCGATGAGTCTGTACCCGCTGATGCGATGCGAGTGGCAAGCAGTGACGACATCGAATCCCATCCTCGCGAGATCGTCCATGAGCGCGACGTCGTCAGGGTCAGGTCGGTTTGTGCGCTCCAAACCTGCATGCAGGTAGGCAATTTTCAGGCAGGCCTTTTGCTCTCTGAGTTTGGCTACCGCCTCTTCCGCGCGCCGGCGCGTCGCGGGCTCGATCCCGGTTTTCTTGCGCGTCGCGAGATCGGTAAGATGCCGCGCGGCGGCCCAAATGCCAATACGTTGACCCGCGGGACCTTTGGCCAGATAGGTTGGGGGCGGCTCAGAAAGAGTACGGCCGATTCCGAGCGGCGTGAGGCCTCGGGCAATGAGTGCCTGCAGTGTCCTCGCAATGCCTTCCTCCCCGAAATCGGATATGTGATTATTGGCCAGTCCAACAACTGTCAGGCCAAGCCGCACCGGAAAATCGAGCACGTCCGGTGCGGCTGAAAAGGAATCACCCAGGCCCATCTTCGGCTGAACTTCCGCGTCTCGGACGTCGACGCAACACTCCAGATTCATAATCGCCACGTCTGTCTTGTCAAAATAGCTATGGAAGCCGGACGCGACATCGTTCCACGTGTGGTTGGCGGGGAGTTGCAGGCCGGATGCAGGCAAGAAGTCGCCGGCGAGGGCCACCTTGCAGACGGGAATGGATTTTTCATTTTGCCAGACCAGCATGGCAAACACTCCTTTCGAAAGATCCGCGGGGTCAGCGAAGAGATCCCAGGCGTACGGCGGTGACAATCAACGATACAAAAGCAATGCCAATGACAAGAAAAGCGATACCGGGATTCAGGTGGTTGGATAGCCAGCCGAGCATGACGAGTCCGGCGGTAGCAAGATAAGAGCCAAACGCGATCGGGCGCGCCGACCAGCCTTGCTTTTGCAACAGATCGTAGAGGTGCTCGCGGTCCCCCAGGAAAGGAGAGGCACGTCTTCGAATTCTACGCACGATTGCAAGGCACAAATCCAAAAGAGGGAGACCAGCGAAAGTAAGAGGGAGTAGCCAGTGCGTTCCAATCGTGTGGTGCACTCGATAGAAGTCCAGGCCCAGGAACGCAACCAGGAATCCAAGCACGGTGCTTCCCGAATCGCCCATGAATATCTTCGCGGGAGGGAAATTAAAGAGCAGAAAACCCAGGCTGGCGCCCAGCAAGCTCCAGGAAATAGCCGCCCCGACGGACGGAGCGCGCGTCGAATACACCACTACATATCCAAAACTCACCACGGCAACGACTCCGGCGGCCAGGCCGTCGGCACCATCAAAGAAATTGAACGCGTTGACAAACAGTACGATAAATACACAGGTCAGCAGGGCGTCCAGCCAGTCATGGCCCGATACCATCAGGCACCATTGGGTTTGCGCAACGAGTAGTCCAGCAAGGCACTGCGTCGCCAGGCGAATGGCGGGGGACAAGCCTGTTAGATCGTCGATCAGGCCGGTGAGCCATACGAGTAACAAAGCTAGAAAAACAAGGAGGGCGGGAGCAAAAAGTCCTGCGCCACCCAGCGAAATTCCGGCGACAAGCGCGCACCCCATTGCCAATCCACCTAGGCGCGGCGTGGGCAGCGAATGAGGCTTTAACTCTCCCGGCAGATCATGCAATTGCCATCGGTGTGCCAAGCGCAAAACCACGGGAAGAAAAAGCACGCATAGGAGAAAAGCGACCGAACCGTTGAACCATCCATAGAAGTGCAGGGGCGTTGGAAACCAACTCATCGGTAATCCTTCCGTGGAATAGAAACAGGGCTGTTCACTCGTGATGCAGTGAGAAAAACGAACCGCTCAACGAACTGGCTTCCAGCGGCCAGCCGGTTGCAGGGTGCAGCAATGCAAGGTGCCGCACAAAGCCGCCAAATTTACGAGACAAAACGAGGAGATCGCCGCCAGGGGAGATCGGATGCGTCTACTCTCCAGCAAAAGCCCGACGGCTGAAATCGCATAAAAAGCAAGTTGCATGGAAAGCGCCAGCGAGTAGAAACGCATGCTGGCAAGGGAAACACTGCTCAACAGCAGGCCGATTAGAAAGTACGGAATGGCCCAGCGCAGCAGCTTATGAGACCAGAGGCCGACCGCGACCCTGCCTACACGAAACGGATTCAGGCAGGCGGGAGAGCGAAGCAGGCCTCGCAGATCTTTGCTGATAATCCGCATCTTCATCCGGAACATGGAGCCCGGCTGATTCTGTGTGAGCACTGTAATCGCGGAGACTCGGGTGTCCAGAATGTTTCGATATCCTGCTTTTGCCACGCGAAGCGGCAAAGCAAAATCATCCCCAACATTAGCGTTCAAGGGCGCCCACAGCGCGCGTCGCATGGCAAACAGCGAACCGCTGGCCATGGCCAGCAGACCGCGCTCGCTTTCTTGCATGCGAAGCCAGCGCTCGTAGCGCCAGTACAACCCTTCGCCTTCCACCGTGGAGGTTTCATCCTGGTTTTGAATTGACGCGCAGTTGGTTACCAGGCCTATCTCGGGATCGGCAAAATTCTGGGCGAGAGTTCGCAAAGCGTTGACCGGTAAAAAGCAATCCGCATCCGTAAATACAAGGATTTCTCCCCTAGCGAGGGAAACCAGCGCGTTCTGGATGAGGCTTTTTCCCTGCGGAGAGTTGCCGCGCACCAACTGAACGCCACAGGGCGCGAATTCAGAGACAATCTGGGCGGTGGCGTCGCTAGAGCCGTCGTCACCGACGATGATCTGCAGTTTTTCCAGGGGATAGCTCTGCGACAATATGTTCACCAATTTTGAACGAATGGCCTTCTCTTCGTTATGCGCGGGAATGAGGACGCTGAGAGAAGGCTGAATCCCGCCGTCGGTGCGAACCGGTCTTTTCCTGCCCAGCAATCCGCTGGCAAGAAGCAAGGGATAGCCCACATAGACATAAATAATGAGACCCGCGCAGATCCAAAAGGTAATCAGCATGTGGCCACCGAGTTCCCTGGTTTTTCTCTCATGGCACAGGTCGTGCTATCGGTACGCTCCGGAACTCCCGGAGGAAGAAACAGTTTCGGCGGAATCCACAGCGGGGCTGGATTGTACGATCAGGGGGATTTTCCCGCCGGGGCGAACGATGGGTGTATCGGCAAGCATTGCGGAAACCGAGACGTTCTTTCCCAGGATTTCCTGGAGATTCTTTCGGATGGTCATCAGATCGTCGGAAGCCTCAAGATCGCTGGCCACGCCGCGAACCAGAACCTGGCCTGGATGCTCCTGAATGATCTGGCAAAAGCGCAGGGTTTTAGCTCCTTTTAATGCCTGATTCAGTGCGCGCGGCGAGAAGATCCGCCCGTCCGGACACCGGAGCAAATCACTCTCTCTGGTAATCGTTGGAGTTACGCAGCGAAACGCCCTGCCGCAAGTACAAGAAGGATCGGGATCCCAACAGCCGCGATCTCCGATGCGGTAGCGAATCAGGGGCATGGTGTCGTTAATGAATCCGGTCCAAACCAAGAAGCCCTCCACTCCTGGTGCAACGGGCCGGTCACGCTCATCGAGAATCTCGAGATAGGAATAGTCCGGCATTACGTGCAATCTATGAGCCTCACATTCGTGGATAAGGCCGCAGAGTTCCGTGTTGCCATAGAGATCGAAGACGCGAGTTGCGAAAGCCTCTTCGATGGATTCGCGCAACCTCGGATAGAGAGGCTCGCCATCGGTGAACACCACGCGCATGGGAATCGGGCGGCCGGTCTTCAAAATAAAATCGGCCAGAATAGCCAGCACCGAAGGAAATCCTTCTAGCACCTTGTGCGCCTGCTGACGAAGAAAATCCATGTAGTGAGGGGCGTTCGATTCCGAGAGATGGAAGATGCTGGCAAGAGCCTGACGTTCCGCATAGTTGTGTGTCCAGAAAGGAGGAATTCTCCGGTCGGGAGGAACGACGCGGCTGCCGAAAAAGGTTACGCGGGGGCTTCGCGGTTTTATTCCTGCCCATGCCCAGCGGCGCATGTGAAATGCCCAGTTCCGGCGCGCGACCCCCTCGGAATAACTGACCTGGAGGCTGGCGCCCGTGGTCCCGGTGGTTCCGACGCGGATGCAATCACTCCCGGGTTGTCCGCGCACCACGAACCAGTTGGGATTCGCACGCACCACTTCTCTATGTAACACCGGGAGTTTCGCGATGTCGCCGGGCGACGTCAGGGTCAAGTCTGGATAGTCCCAATAGTAGGGGACCTCGGTTCGTGCGTGATCGAGAATTCGCTGCAAAGATGCTCGTTGATAGTCAGCGATCGGATCCGGAGCCCACTTTTCGTGGGACTGAAGTTCGCGCAGATAGCGGAGCGTACTGTTTGCATAGCGGTGTTTCGCAAGCAGTAAGCCGCGCGCGCTCGTCAGGGCGTTCTGCACCGGGTATGGCATGGAATGATAAAGACCATACAGCCGCTGCATATTTGCTCTAAATGCTGACTCCAGCATCGCATCCTCCCTAGTGCCTAATGTTTGTCCGAAGATGTTCTCTAAGGGCCGTTCCGACGATGGTTTGTCGTTGAGGTTTTCTAAGCAAACGGCTCTTGGCAAATTACGCGGCCGAAACGGCAGCCGAAGTAACGGTAGCCGCGGGAGGCCCCTGCAAAAAGCGGGCTTTGCTTTTTCTGCCATCCCAGCGGATATCAGGAATCAAAGAGGCCTGCTTCTTCAAAATCCGTTCGCGGAAAGGAAGCAGGTCCTCCAGCATGATCTTGATTTCGGTCTCGATAGGGTGAGACGGGGTGTAGCCAAGGTCGAAAAGCAGTTGGTGATCGGCCTTGTAGTAATGGTCTTCGGATTCGTAGCGGGGGTTTTCCAAATGAGCGATCTCCGCAGGCAGCCCCATGTCGCGCGCAACCTTGCGCACTTTCAGGGCAAGCTGGGTAATGTCAAAGACCTCCTGGAATTGGTTGAACACGCGGTATTCGCCCTCATGCGCCGGGTTTTCGAGCGCCAGAGTGAGGCACTGCATGGAATCTCTCAGGGGTAGAAATCCGCGGCGCTGCAAGCCTTTTCCAAAGGGCGTTAGCGGATGGCCTATTACCGCCTGGCAACAGAAACGGTTGATCGCGGTGCCGAACGCCTGATCAAAATCAACGCGCGTGAGCAGGCGGCGGTCTTGCTCCATGCCGTCGATTCTTGTGCCGAAAACCACACCCTGCATGATGTCGCTGGCGCGCAATCCCCAGATCTTGCAGGCAAACATGATGTTATTTGATCCATGTACTTTGGACCAGTGATACCAGGAACCCGCCAGTCGCGGAAACGGCAGCTTGGCGCGGCGCCCGCGGTATTCAATTTCGAAAAATCCCTCGGGGATATCAACGTCGGGAGTCCCATACTCGCCCATGGTTCCAAGCTTGACGAGATGGGCCCCGGGACAGATGTCGCGCATGGCATAGAGCAAGTTAAAGGTGCTGGTGATGTTGTTGGTTTGCACAAAAACAGAATGGTGCACGTCGATCATCGAATAGGGAGCCGATGGGCATTCGCCAAAGTGAACGATGCTATCGGGCTTAAACTCACGGAAGATATTCGCGACAAAGTCATAGTCGCGAAGATCGCCCTGCCAGAACTGCAAAGGTGTCTTGTACCGTTCGCGAAACGCCTCGAGCCTCTCCTCCATCGAGCAGATGGGAGTTGCGCTCCAGGAACCCATCTCTTCCACCCAGTCTCGACGGAACATAATGTCCGCCCCGGCCACAACGTGCCCACGTCTTACCAGGTGTTGCGCCAAGGACCACCCCAGATAGCCATCCACACCGGCGATGAAGATTCGCATTCTGCAAAGCCTCCTTTTGTTTCGGAAAGTTGCGGCCGAAATTTGTGGTCCTAGCGGCTGGGTGTGACTCGAAGCAATCAAAGCGACCGAAAATCGATTAGTTGAATTCCCGCGCGCGCCACGGTTTCGCACAGCCGCGTGTCCGTCAGCATCGCTGTTTCCAGGCGACGCTGCAGGGAGAGTGCATCGTTTTCTGAGAAACCTTTTTGCGGAAAACCCGGGTGACACCAGATTTCGAAGGTCCCGGCCGGCATGTTGCTCATGGCAAAACACCATGCGTCAGACAAAGCGCCAAGATTTCCGCGAAACCTCGGATGCAATGCCACACCAGCATCCGGAGTTTTCAATCCACGAAAAAGGGCGAGTTGTAGAAAGCGGTTATAGATTCCCACCGCAAAGCGCCTGTACGCCGTCCCGGCATGCGCTCCGCCGATGCCGTTGGCGGGCCACGTCTGTTTTCTGGCGGACCTGGCCCGATAGATTCCCCGGGAGCGAACGGCATTTCCAAATACGACAGCCGCCGCCGGGTAAATGTGAAACCGGTGGTGCGAATCCGCGTGTGATGGTATCAGGCCATAGGAGATCATGCGGTCGATCTGAGCGCAAAACTCCGCCTCGATTTCCATCGGCGATACCTTCCAATTGATGAGCCTCTTTCCCATTTCGGAAGGGTGCAGAAACTTACCGTCGCTTCCAACCAGCGAGCCAACCATTCGCGGCGGCAGCACGGGCCTGCCTTGGCAAAGGTTCAAGTGAATTCCTACATCCAAAGTCGGCGTCTTCTTGATCCACTCAACGGCATATTCCGTGCCCGGTTGATTGACCATCAAGGATGCACTCGTAACAATTCCATTTAGGTGGCAGTGCAGAATCGCTTCCGTAATGCCGTGGCTAAGTCCCAAATCATCTGCGTTCACGATCAAACGCTTCGCGCTGGGCCCGCTGTCGGCAACAACGGTGGCAAGATGGTTGTTCTTATGCGATCCCGGCAGCCCGGTTGCGCGCGCTGCTAACATGCCAATACCTCTCCGTAGAGTGCGACCAGTTTGTGAATTTCCATTGCGGCGTTATATCTGGTCAAAACCATCTGGCGCGCCCGGCGCCCGTACTCTTCAGCCAACTCAGGTGCATCGAGCAAGCGGCGAATCGCCTTAGCCAGTTCCTGCGGATCGCCGGGTTTCACGAGGAGACCGAGGCCGCGAGCCCCGAAGAAAGGGCGGATGGGCGGAAGATCGGTGGCAATCACCGGCAGACCGCACGCCCAGGATTCGAATACCTTCACGGGGATGTTGTTCATGAATTTTGGGATTTTCTGCAAAGGACAAACAGCGATGCGCGCCTGACTCAAGGTGAACGCCATGGCGTCGTGTGGAATCACCCCGCGCAGCGTGACCAGGTGTTCGATGCCCAGAGAGATCAACGAATCGCGAATGCTTTGCTCGACCTGAGCGCCATCTGCATACCCGAAAAGGAGCAATCGGGCGCTGATTCCTCGTTCAAGCAATAACCGAAGAGCCTGCAGCAATACGAAAGTTCCCGCACGCTCCGACAGGCCTCCGCGATAGACGAGATCGAAGGATTTCTCTGTCCTCCCGATTGCGGGAAAATACTGAAGATTCGGAAAGTTGTACAAGACGAGCTTTCGGCTCTTGCCGGTCCTTGCAAGAGGACGAAGCGACCCCGAGTCCGCTGTAACAACGGCGTTCACACTCCGGGCCGTGAGCTTTTCCATGAAGGACACCGCACGGCTGAACAAACCCCGCCAGTGCTTTGGAAGATAACTCTTGGTCAGCATCATGGCCGGGAAATCCTCACGGGTGTCATAAATGACTTTCTTTCGGAACACATGTTTTAGCACCAGACCAGCAGGAATGAGTTCGGGCCCATGGACGTGGTAAATATCGGCATTTTGCCGCAGCGCCCAGCGGACCATGCGAATGGCCAGCAGGATTCGCAGCATTCTGTTTCGGCTCTTTGGGACTGGGATGAACTGCACTTGCCCGCTGGAACCTTCAAGGGAATGAGGTCCGACAATGACCGGGCGCAAACCGTAAGCCACGCTCGGTACGGACTCCCTCGAAAACGCACGCTCGTCTCTCATCCTCTGAGTTGAACTCAGGTGGCAAACGCGCACGCCCTGCATGCGTGCAGCAAGTTGCGCCCTTCTGGAGTTCCATCCCATCTCGATTGGAGGAACATCCTGCTCCGTTGATTGAAAAACCAAATTGCTTGCGCTCATAAAAGACTTACCTCCACAGGCGCATAACTTGCGAAGTAAAGACTACTTCGGGCACTGCTCCAGACCGTGGGAGGAAATACCGGCGCGGGTAGACGGCCGCAAAAAGGAATAGTGCTCCAGGGAAAGAAGAGGGGACGCAGCCGCCAGGTTCCGAAGCACATACGGGAGTCCGAAAACAAACCACATGAATCGCAGGTCGTTCATATCGCCGGAGACCATGGCGTCCAGGAAAACGTAAATCAACAGAAGAAACACCGTGGGCGGCAGAGAATTGAACGATGAAGGTTCCCGCATTTGCCTGATGATTTCCCGAAAGGCAAAAAAGGTCAGGGCTAGAAACGCAAGCGCAGCGACAATGCCCATTTCCGAGCCCAACTCGAGAAAAAGATTGTGCGGATAGTTGTAGGTGAGAGGATTCGGAGAAAGGTAGCGGAAACCCTGCGCTCCCACCCCAAAAATCGGATGTTCGGAAAACATTCTCACGCCGAGCCACATCAGGTCGTTTCTAGTGCCCATGGCCTGCGACGGATGGAGGACCGAACGAAGGTAATCAAACGAGGCTTGCGGAATCCAGAAAAACGGCAAAGCCAGTATTCCAAGGCCTCCGACCAGGAGAATGTCCGTAAAAAGCTTTCGGCAAAGAAGCGCACCGATGAAAAGACAAATCACTGCAGACACGTTGGCAAATCGTCCACCGGAGCCAATAAGAGCCACCCCCAGAAGGCCAAGCACGGGGTAGAGAAGAATCCTTCTTCCAAGCGAAAGCCTCGGGAACACCACGCCCCAGATGAGGATCAACGCGACGGCCGATGCGGCGCCAAGTTCCGTATTCAATCCGCTGGGGGATACCATGCGTTCTTCGCCGCCCAGCATGGTCAGTGAATTGATAGCCAGCGCGATGCCGCCCAGGATCAAAACGACGAAAAACCGGCCCAGCTTCCGGAAATCGTCAAAAAGCACAAAGGGAGCGATGATTCCGATGCTCGTTAGGCAGACAAAGCGGAGCAGTTTGTCCATTCCGCCTGCGAAATCGGGAGCATACGTAAGACTGAGAACCATCATGAGCAGCAGTGGAAGATACAGGAAATATTCCTGGGGCAGACGTAATGACTGTCTTCGAACAACCATGCGATAGCAGACGCCTACCTGTACAATCGCACCTATCAGAAGCGTCAAGTCCACCGGAGTGGAGGCGAGACTCGGGTCTCCTTTTACAAGTCCGACGAGAAAGAACAATGCAAGCGCGATCTCGGCATGCCGAATAAGAAGAACGGCGGCCAGCAAACCAAGCGCCAGAAAGACAAATGCTTCGGGAATCCCCTTATTGGCAATGAACTGGAGCCCTTGCGTCTCCACCCTGTGAACCAGTTCAACGACCAGAGCGACGCCGAAGCCGAAAATGAACAGGAGGCCTAAACCAGCGGCGCGAAGGGGACCCAGCGGCCATGTTTGCACTTCCCAGGACCGGTCCGACGGATGAGTGAGATTCGACATGATTTTTCGTTGAGGATGTAATTCTCTTGTGCTGAGTGAAATCGCTATCGGGCCATGCACTCGCGAAGAGTCTGCCCGAGATCCAACAGCCGATCCTTTGAAAAAACGAACAAGGCGGAAAAATAAACCGCGATGGAAGCCAAAGCCCGCAGGGTAAAGTGGAACTCACCTGGCAGCAGCCATACACATGCCCCCATGAGCAGTATCGCGGCCAGGCTAGGGGCCATAGATGGCCATTCGATCTTCAGACCGATTCGGGAGTTGATCCAGAGGTATTGGAGGATCAAACAGCCGTCAGAGATTAGAAGAGCCAGGCCCACGCCGACCGCTCCCCACAGATATCCGAAGGCTAAACTCATTGCGACCAAAAGCACCAAGCAACGTGCCAGGGCTCTTTGCCGCTCGCTCACCTGATTTGCCGCCACCAGGAAGCCGTGCCCCAAAAATCCATCCAGCACCGAAAGTACCGATCGAACGGCAACGATTTGCAGCACTGCTGCACTGGGGACATATTCGGGACCCAGCAAGCCGCAAAGCGGTCTGGCAAATGAGGCCAGGCAAATCCAGATCGGAATCGTTGCCAAAAGAATGCCGTCCAGCAAGCGCCGGCGCAGAGCGAGCATCTGCTCCGTGCGCCCGCTTTCGAATAGACGGGTCCACACCGGAAGCAAAGCACCGCTCAGCGCGTAACTCCATTGGGGAATGACGTCGGAAATTGTGTACGCGGCAGCAAACCATCCAACCTGGGCCTGAGGAGCAACGGCGCCCAGGCTGAGGATGGCAACCTTTCCATAGCCGACCTGTGTAAGATTGTTGGCAAAGAATTCCCAGGCGCGGCCCGCCACACCCTTTAGTTGCGCCAACGACCAATGGATCGCTCTCGGCCAACTTGAGCGCAATTGCCAAAGCCGCAGAGTCAAAACGAGCAAGGATTTTATGGACAGGCCAACGAGCAATTCGAGCACGGTAAGATGCAGCCAAATCGTAAGGAAGGTGAGGCTTATCAGACCGCAAGCGCCGAGGATGGAGCCCGGCAGGATATCCTTGGAGCGCAACTCCGCGGTCAACATACTCGAGCACAGACTGGATGTCCCCTCCAGATTGCAGAGAATGAATCCCGCGGCGATGCATGCCCATTGCGTGTGCCCGGAACGGAGCACAATCCATAGAAACGCCAGGGTTACAAGGGCCGAAGCTACCGTGCTGAGCAGACTGAGGGAAAGGATCGGTCGTGCTTCGTCGGGGGTTGCCGCCACCGCGCGCGCGGCATAGCGTGTCAGCCCAAGGTCAATCACGGCGTTCGCTACCCATCCGAATGCAATCGCGCTGCTATAAATGCCGAAGTTTAGGGGCCCAAAGTAGCGGATCAGAAACAAGCCGGCGAGCATCGTGCCGATGCGCAGGGCCCCAAGGTCCAGCCAGAGCCACAAAGTGTTTCTACCGAAAATGCGCAGGATCGCGGAAGTATCCGCGGGCAAGGCGTTTGGGCACGAAGTAGCGGCGGGTTGTGTTTTTATCAGTTCGGTAGTCATGAAATCGCTGGAACGAAACTTGCCTGGAACCAGTGCGCCTTTTTAAAGCTTTGTCAAAAGAACGTGGCCAAGCGCCAGGTGTTCGAGTCCCGATAAATCGAAGACGCGCAGCGCATCGTCCGGGCTGCACACAACCGGCTCGCCATGGAGATTGAAGGAGGTATTCAGAATGATTCCTTCGCCGGTCAGCTCTTCAAAATATTTCAAGAGGCGGAAATAGTCCGGGTTGGCGTTTTCAGTAACCTCCTGGGGCCTGCCGGTAAAGTCATAGGGATGAACCGCAGCTGCCAAGGCGCCGCGTTTCTCCTCGCGAGTATCGAAAGTCATGATCATGTGGGGAGCCGGCATAGGTTTCGGCTTATAAAAGTAGTCGTTGCTCCGCTCCGCGAGAACGGAAGGGGCAAACGGCATCCAGAAGTCGCGGCATTTGATCATCTCGTTGATGGTGCGAACCGCATCCTGCCGTGAAGCGTTCGCCAGAATCGAGCGATTCCCCAAAGCTCTAGCCCCAAATTCGCAGCGCCCCTTGTACCTGGCGGCGATCTTGCCCTGGCTAAGCAACTCGGCAACCCGGCGCTCGATGTCGGCCACTTCTTCGGTTCTTACTTGATGGGTGAATCGGAAATCACGAATAGCGGCGGAAATTTGATCCGCCGAGTGGTCGATCCCAAGGTAGAGATGCGTTAAAGGTTGCGGTATGTCCTGGAACTGCTGGCGATACAGCAGCCAAGCCGACCCGATGGCATTGGTTTCATCGCCGCACGACGGGAACACGAACAGCTCTTCTACTTCCGGGAGTTCCAGGATTCTTTTGTTCGCTTTCACGTTCATGAACACGCCACCGCCGAGCGCAACTTTGGAGATACCTGTGGCCCGAACGCAGTTCTGCACCCACTTTGCCAGGAACTGCTCGATGAACAGTTGTGCGCCACCTGCAACATGGTCGAACCGCCTTCTACGGACTAAACGGGAAAGATAATCGGAAGCAAACTGCATGGGAGGGCTGCCATTGCGGCGCCTCCAGATCATGGGGTTGTGCGGATCGAATTCGAACAATTGCCAGAACTCGTCGGCCATGCGCTGTGTCTCTGAAGACTTTTCCGCATACGAGGCCAGGCCCATTACCTTGTATTCGTGTTCCAGGGGGACCATACCCAGCAGGTAAGTAATTTTCCCGAAAAAGGCGCCGATCGAGTGGCTCTCTTCCGTTCTGGCAATGGTTCGCAACTCGCCGTCTTTCCCGATATTCACCGTCGAGCACACACAATCGCCGGCGCCATCGCAGGTAAGTACAAGTACGTCCTCGTTCAATCTGCCCCAGCCGAAATAGGCGCTCGCGGCGTGGCACAAATGGTGATCGAACCCCGTCGCGTGAGGTTCCTTTCCTTCCAGGCTGGCCCCAAGTTCTTCTTCGAGATGCCAGAATTTAAAGCGATTGATGGCAGCTGAGACAGCTGAGGATTTTCTTGCCAGACGTTTGAGCTTGCCGAGCGGTCCGGAGGAAGATTTGCCGTAGCTGTTCAGGATGGCGTCGCGTTGCCAATAACACTGTGTGAGATTCCTGCCTCCAAACGCAATTGCCAGCGCCCTTTCAGCGCCATTTGGTGGGGCATAGGCCGACTGGATTGTTTTGAGTGTCTGGGTGGGGAGACCTCCCTGATTCTTTATCCGGGTGAGCCGCTCTTCTTGAAGAGCAAACACCAATTGGCCATCGCGCACGACGGCGGCGGCCGCGTTGTGGCCGTTGTGAACACCAACTACCATCCTAGGATTCATTTTCGCTTGCGCCTCGAGCTTCTGTCTTTGATTACCTTGCGCTTGCAATCAAGGCCGATTGTTCCGTGGCCGCCTCTTCACTAACAACTCGCCGGAGCGTTTCGCTTACGTATTCGACCTGCTCGGAGGTTGCCGAGGGGAAAAATGGAATGGCAAAGGAACGATCCGAAGCAGTTTCGGAGTTGTGCAAAGCTCCCGGCGGGATCGTTGCAACCGCGGCGATATGTGGCTGCTTATGAATGGATGGGAAATAGGCCTGGCATTCGACCCCGTTTGTGCGGAGTTTCCGGATTGCACGGTCTCGCGCGGCTTTGGGATTCGGCAGATCCAGCTGTACCACATAGACGAACCAACTTCGCTTGAAGCCATCGAATTCCGCGGGGAGAATCAGGTGGGGGATGGAGGAAAGCGTCTTCGCGTAGACTTCCGCCACCAGCCGGCGTCTATGCAGCAATTCGGGGAGGCGCTGGAGTTGCGCCAAGCCTAGCGCGGAGTGTAGTTCACTTAGCCGGTAGTTATACCCGAGCCGGACGTGGCTTAACCAGGCGGACGATTCGTCGCGGCCCTGATTGCGCATGCTGCGGCACGATATTGCGATCTCCTGATTGTTGGTTACGAGCATGCCTCCCTCACCCGTGGTCATCTGTTTGTTGGGATAAAATCCAAAAACAGCCGTGTCGCCAAATGTGCCCGCTCGCCGCCCGTGAAATTCCGCGCCTAGCGCTTCACAGGCGTCTTCAATGACGCAGAGCCGGTATTTGTTTGCAAGATTCAGAATTACGTCCATCCTGCATGGGAGCCCGAAAACATGAACCGGCAAAATGGCTTTGATTGTTCGTCCGGTCGCCTTGTTGAAAAGAGCGCCGACGCGCGCGTCAAACTGGCAACTATCTTCCAAAAAACGTTCTAGTTGCCGGGTGTCCATATTCATCGTGGAGGGATCCATGTCGATGAAGACAGGATGCGCGCCTTCATACAAAATGCAGTTTGTCGAAGCTACAAAACTGAAGGGAGTGGTGATGACTTCGTCGTCCGGACCGATGCCATGCGCGCGAATTGCCAGATGCAATGCGCTTGTTCCGCTGTTTGCGGCGACGGCGTATCGCAATCCCACATACTCGGCGAACTTTTCTTCGAATTCGATCACTTTGGGGCCGAGGCTCAAACGCTGCGAGCGCAAAACGTCCATCACATTGCGGATTTCCAGTTGTCCGATGTCCGGTACTGATAGCGGCACTCTCATGTCCATGTTCTCCAGGTTCCGTCAGACCGTCTGAAACTCGCGCGCGGGTGGCGAATTGCCGCGTTTCGCAGCGAAAGACGGAAAAATCACGTTGAGGCGCGCGGTAATTCCGCTCGCGTCATTTGCGTTCACTTCCCGCTCAAGCATGTCAATCTCACGTAGGATGTTCCCGGCGAGCGGATCTTGACGCTCAATCACGTAGATGCCCTTTTGAGCGCTTGGCGCAGGTTGTTCCCACTCTGTCCACAACTCTTCCGTGACCTTCTCCCCTTCGCGCAACCCTACAAAATGAATGGGAAGTTCTTTTCCCGGCGCGAAACCCGCAAGCAGGCTCATGCTTTTCGCCAGTTCGTAGATATTGATTGGCGCGCCCATCTCCAAAACAAAGGTTTCTCCTCCCCGTCCCTGCCTGGCGGCTCGCAGGATCAAATGCACCGCTTCGGGAATTGACATAAAAAAGCGATTTGCGCGGGGATCGGTGACATGCAGCGGTTCGCCTTTCTGGATGTGATCCCAAAAGAGTCGCAAAACGCTTCCAGTACTTCCCGCCACATTTCCAAAGCGCACATTCATAAACCTGACGCCTCTTTGCGAAGCGAGATGCTGGATGCAGAGCTCGGTCAGTTTCTTGGAAAGGCCCATATAGTTTTCCGGGTTGACGGCTTTATCGGTGGAAATATTCACAAAACGGTCGACGCCGTATTCACAGGCGGCAAGGGCGACATTCCGCGTTCCCAGCACGTTGTTTCGAATCGCTTCGGTGGGATGAAGCTCGAGCAGGCCCACATGCTTATGCGCAGCCGCGTGAAATACGATCGAGGGGCGGTACGTTGCGAGCACCTCCTCGACGCGAAGCCTCTGGGTGACGTCCACCAGCAAAGGCACAATCGGTAATCCGGTATATTTCTCGCGCATTTCCCGGTCGACATAGAACAGGCTATTTTCCGTTTTGTCGAGCAACAGGAGTTTTCTGGGCCTGGCGGCCGCGATTTGCCTGCACAATTCGGAGCCGATACTTCCGCCTGCCCCGGTGATCAATACCACCCGGTTGGACACGATCTCGGCAACTTCTGCGGGATCAAGCCGCAATTCCTCGCGCTGCAAAAGGTCTTCGATCCGGAGATTGCGTAAGTCACGCTGGGAAACCGTTCCATCCACGAGCTCGGCAAGTGTCGGAAGAGTGCGCATCGGCAATCCGGACTGACAGCAAACGGTAAAAAGCCGGCTCATCTCAGAAGGCGTGGCGCTGGGGATGCAAATCAACACTTCGTCCACGGATTTGGAAAGCGCTGCCTGGGCGAGAAGATCCGTCGGACCAATTACCGGCACGCCACAAATCGTGGTTCCATGAGTTCGGGGATTATCGTCAAAAATGGCGGTGGGACGGCAGCGCGATTCAGGATCGGACGCTAATTCCTTTACTAACGTCATACCCGCGTCACCCGCCCCCACCACAGCAACTCTTTTCAGCGGCTTGCGCCAAAGCATCGACTGCGACTGGTAGATGCGCGGCGCGAAGTGAAGTCCCCCGAGGAAGAGCTGGCAAAGGGACCAATCGAGCACAATCAGGGCAAGCGTTTCCGGCCCGCCGATTTCCAGGCGGCTTACAAACAGGGCGATCAGCAAACTGCTGAGTGAAATGGCCTTTGTTATTCCCAGGAGTTCGTGCACACCCGCATGGCGGAGTGAGCTTTTGAAAGGGCCAAGCAAGTACAGAAAAGCAGATCTCGACGCAAGGACGATAAACAAATCGGCAACCAGCGGCAGATCGCTGCGCGTCGCAGCGTCGTAAAGGATCCAGGAGGTAAGCAGAAAGGAAAACCCAGCCAGCACAATTTCGGCTAGCAGAACCAACCCTGAGGGCTTCCAGTTGCTGACCTCCGCCGCGGAGGATCCCCGTCGGTGTTCGGCGGGGAAGGGGATGCCAGTGGCAACGGGCGAGATGGTCTCGGCCGCCGGCCTGTTTGAGCCGAATCGCTTCGTGTTCATTTCATCAACCGATCGAGCACGGAAGGAAGAACTGGCGCTCGTTGATTTAGCACCACCCCAAAAAGCTGCACGCGGGCTCTATCCAGATGCCTGCGAGCCTGCCGCAGCACGCTAGGAGCAACACCGGATGACTCCAGCACGAGGACCGCCCCGTCTACCGCTTGGCCAACCGAGGCAGCAAAAGAACCCCAGGCAACGGCCGGCACATCCACCAGCAAATAATTAAATTCGCCACGCAACTCTCGAAGATGAGACTCGAGTGGCGACCTGTTTGCATGCGTCAGTGCGCGTTTACACCGGCTGCCAGCCGGCAAAAACCATAAATTTGTATCCTCAAACTGCCTTGCGAATTTTTTTGGGGGAGCCGAATCGAACATTGCGTCGGAAAGCCCGGGAGAAAGCTCGCCCCTAAAGTATGTATGCAACGACGGCGCCAGGAAATTGGCGTCAACAGCGCAGATGTTGCGGTCAACCGAGTTGGCCAGGGCTTTTGCGGCATTTGCGCAGGTCCATGTACATCCCACTCCTCTTGCGGTTCCCGAAAACATAACCGTGCAAACGTGCGAATTGCGTGGATCCAGAAATATCTTTCGCACGAGTATGGAAATCTGGTCGCTTTTCATCGGGAACGGTTTTGATCGAGCTAGGGGGCGATGAACGGACTCCTCCGTAACAGGAGATGATGGCAGGCCTTCAAAATAATCCTGCCGCCAGCCGGCTTGCCTTAGTAATTCGAAGTTTCTGCTCATTTTGGAAAACCTGATGTGCGCGAGGAACCTTATATTTGCCGAGTCATACCCACATCGTGCATGGACTCATGACTCTGTAGCTGGGCAAGGACGGGAACTTCCAGGAATCGCTCGATTTGCTGCGGGCCGCGAACCTGCGGATCCAACCGATCCTGCACAAAAACGACAGCCATGCTGAACAAACAGGCCACCAGCCAGCCCAGGATGAGCGTTAACGGCACGGGGTTCGAAGGGAGAATCGGCACGGTCGCCGGTTGGGCGATGGATACGTTCAGAATCCGATATTTGTCGAAGGCATCCGAAATGTGCGCTTCTTCTTTTTTATTCAGATACAAAAGATAGTTGGCTTCCGCCGCTTTTACATCGCGCAGTAATGCCTCCTGTTGCAACTGCTTTTGATCGCGGTCCACGAGCGCCTGCCGGTAGGACTGATCTACCCTCGCGGACGATGACGCTTTAGCCCGGAGCGCAGCCAGATCCGCATTGGCCTTTGCGAGTTCCTGGCGAACGAATTCGTAGGTTGGATTCTGATCCGTAGTTTCCTCGCGGAGAGGCGCCTGTTGCTGCGCTTCAATAGCTGCTTTCACTTGCGCGATCTGCGTGTCCACCTCACGGACCATGCGGTCCCCGGGCGCATATTTGGTGGTCATATCCACGCGCTGCTGTTCCAGGGTGACCAGTGAAGAACGAAGTTGCTGCATCAGGGCGCCGTTGTCGGCGGTGTGCAGTTGCGTGGTGATCCTTTGCGGCGTCCTGGTCAGCAGCGTTTCCAGCGAACGGACGTGTTCTTGAGCCGCTGGAATAGCCGCTTGGGTTTGCCGCAAATCCAATTCAAATTCCGCTAGTTTGGGAACGGAGGAGTCCTTTTCCGATTGCGCGGTAACGAGCCCGGAATCCCGGTTGAAGTCAGCCAGCTTGCCTTCCGCGGTCTCCAACGTTTTCCGGTACTGTTCGGCCTCGCGGTCAAATAAATCGCTGGCATTCGAGGGCCGATGGACGGCGGCATGTTTGGCCAAGTAGAGATTTCCCAGGGCATTGAGCACCTGAGCGGCAAACTTCGGGTCCGAAGACGGATAGGTCACCGAAATAATGAAGGACTTCTTCACCGGTTCGATGCGCAGGTCTTTTCCCAGCTTGATTGCCGCCTTACTGATTCGGGTATGCTCGTCCTCGAGGGGCCTCTGGGGCAAAACCAGGGAGAGCAGACTGTCGAGCAATGAATCGGTTTTTCTGTTCTGCAGCCCGCAACTGGCTACCACATTTTCCAGAAGATCCTGGCTGCGCAGCAGCGCTACTTCAGAATTGATGTCCTCCTCGGTCAGGCTGGGCAGATTTTGTTCCATCGCCGCAGTTTGCTGAGCGGTCACCAGGGGATCCGCTCTTTCCCGGTGGACCAAAATCTTCAGTTCGGACTCGTAGCGCTTTGGCAGGATAGCGGCGGCGACGATGGCGCCGAGAAAGACGACTGCAAAACAGAGCGCAAATGTGCCGCGTCGTCTGTACCCGATTTCCACGAACTCCCGCGCGGTCATGGGAGCGGGGACAGCGCTCCTTCGATCAACAAGCACAATTTGATTCTCATTCATAATATTTCCCTCAGAAATAAAGCTCACAACAAGGCTGGGCTGAAGTACGTTCCCATTGAGGTACGCGGCAGGAAGCGGTCAATCGCGGCCATGGCGGTTTTTGGCACATACAACATATCGCCCGGCTGCAACATCAGGTCCTCGCGAGGATCCTTATTTTTCAGCACACGCTTAAGATTGAGTACCTTCACTTCGACCATGTCGTCTGAGTACCGGCGAAACAACAGAACCTGCTTGTTTTTTGCAAAGTCCACAAACCCGCCTGCAATTGCGATTGCTTGGGTGGCCGATGTTGCTCCGCGGAGATCATATTTACCGGGTTTTCCGACTTGCCCTCCGGCAACAAAATACGGCTTTTCGAAATCACGTAGAACGACACTGATCACGGGATCATGCAGGACGTCGACGTAGGCATGCTTCAGCGCCTCAATGACTTCGGGAACTGTGAGTCCCTGGATGTGCAGGTCGTTCTGAAGACCCTTCAGTTCAACGAAACCATCGGGCTGCACGGTCACTTCCTGATCAAACTCCGGCGTGTAGCGGAAGGAGAGTTCGAGAACGTCGTCGGCCTGAATGCGGTAGCGGGGATTCCTCTGCTTAAGTTTGGGGTGCGCCGGGTCAGTTGAATCCGAAGTGTTTGCGGACTGCCCTGGCGAAGCGGCAGCCTGTGGAGCCTGGGCGGGCGCGGGCTTCGATTGACCGTGAATTGGGCAGGAGCCTACTCCAATACAGGAAAGCAGGATTCCATATTTGAATAAATGCGATTTCATTGGACGTGCCTCACAGCGGGAAATTTTCAGCGTCCCGCCCGAAGTGAACTGCCTTTCCAGGGAAATTCCGGGGCCAGATCGGGGAGTACAACCGGCTGGTTCTTTAAAAGAACGGTATAGGTGCTTTTGATTTGCGGATTGTGAGAACGAATTTTGGCTACGATCAAATCGTTTGATTTCCCATAGTATCTGTAGGCTAGTCCGGTTAAAGTGTCGCCTCCGCGGGCGAAAATGACGCGGGTTGCTCCGCTTTGGGGTTTCTTTTCGGCAAGCAAATCATTTGTCTGCGAAGGGTGTTCTTTGGAAACAAGGTAACCTGTCTCGGGCGTGGTAGTCATGTCGGTTGGTGAAGTTGTTGCCGGGAGACGGCGCTCCGAATCCGGTAGGGGCACAGGCGGCTTTGGCGGTTGCAGGGCGGCCGGTAGGACGTCTGGAAGATCCGGGATTTGTGTTTCATAGCCGGCGGTGCGAGCAAGCACATCGGCAAGCCTGGAATTGGTCTCCACGGCCACGAGAAAAATTGGAATCACAAAAAAAAGAATCACAAAGGAACCAAGCCACAGGGATGTGCGCCGCGGCACCGGATGAACAAGATTCGGCAAAACGGGGAAATTTTCAAAATCTCCTGGCGGGAGACTGGGAGGCGGGGGCATCGTAGCTTCGCTCCTGTCGGCGCTCTCATTTTCCGCTTTCTCGGCCAAAACCTGCCGCACAATTTCCGGTTGGATCGTTCTTTGCTTTTCGACAAAACCTAAGGACAGGCAGGAAAAACAGAGATGATTGATATTTCGTGGGATGCCTTGACTCGCCCGGGCAATGAGAGAGAGGGATTCGGGGGAAAATAGGGTTCCGTCTTTGCCCCCGGCCCGCCGGATCCGAAAGCGAGCGTACTCTGACGCCTCCGTCATGGAAAGCGGCGAAAGCTGTGCCATGATCGAAATGCGTTGTCGCAGTTGAAGGAGTTCCTGGCTGGCGAGCTTCTCCGACAACGCCGGTTGTCCCGCCAGCAGAATGTGCATGAGTTTCGAAGCCGGAGTTTCGAAGTTGGAGAGCAAGCGGATGGACTCCAGCACCTCGGAATCCAGGTCCTGCGCCTCATCGATCACCCACACAAAGTGCCGGCCTTGCCGCAGATCGTCCAGAAGCGCCGACTTGAGGGTTTCGTGCATTTGCGGAACGTCTTCCGGATTTGTTTCCAGCCCAAGATCCAGCAAGAGACTTTGCAGCAGCTCTTTGGTGTTGCTGTCAGGGCGAAAAAGAAATGCCGTTCTCGCCGTTGATTTGAGCTTGTCCAGCAAATAAAACAACAGGGTTGTTTTGCCCATTCCCGGCTCAGCAATGAGTGCCGAGAAACCCCGCTTTGATTCGACCCCGTAAATGAGCGAGGCAAGGGCCTCCCGATGCGATGCGGTCAAATACAGGAAACGCGGGTCAGGCGTTACCCCAAAAGGCTGCTCGCGCAAAGCGAAAAACTCGAAGATGGCAGCTTGACCCGCGGCCTTTTCGGTGTATTCAGCGGTTGGCATGTGAAATAACTCTCGATAGAACCGTTGACTGGTTGAGTTGCCGATTCGGTCAGGAATGCTATTCCGGCGGCGCCGGCGTTCGTACTGGCTCAACAGAGGAACTTTCTATCTCGACGGCCACGGCTCTGCCCAGCAATTCGATGGTTAGGACGAGCCGGGGTAGTTTTTCGGTTCGGACCAGAATTCCACGTATGCCAGTAAGTGGACCCTGGCAAACCCGCACAGAGTCTCCTCTTTTCAAGTAGGGGTGCGGGCTGACGGCATACTGGCTCGACACGGCCCGCCGGATGGCCTCAATTTCATCGTTGGGTACGGTGGCCGGAACTCCGCCAATGGAAACCACCCCGCAAACGCCGGGAGTCGAAACAATCTGCAATCGGCCGTCTCCCATATTCGCCAGGAAGAGATATCCGGGAAACAAAGCATGCGAAATCGTCTTTTTTCGATCCTTCCAGGCGTGCACCTTTTCAAACGTCGGAAAGAAGGTTTCGAAACCTTTTGCCGCCAGGAGATCATTCACCAACTGCTCGTGTTGATAGCGTGTGTGCACGGCGCACCACTCGCAGGTATCCACAGCAAGGGTACCCGTCCTTTCGAGTTCTTCTGTATACATAGCTTCGCCATTTGACTCACATCGGCCTATTCCGCCCCGTAAGCCACGCATTATTTCTGTTTTTTGCGACTCACTTGCCACTTTCTGAGAACCGCCAAACGACTGCAGCGACGAAATTAGTTCTCCCGCAGGCTCGCCAGGTCACCCTGCGCCAGGGCGAACTCAACGGAATTCAATTCGGCCAGCAGATCCTGATCGCGTTTTCTGACCGCAAATCCGCATATCTTTTTTCCCGTGGAGTCCAGCAAGAGCCGCACGACCTCAGCTTTCATGTCCATCCGGAATGTAGAGAGCGGAATGGGCGGGCGTCCCGCCGGAATCTGAAGCACCAGGTCCACCTGGTCCCCGGGGGCCGGACAATGGGGCGTTGAAATCAACGCTCCCTCCTCGCTGACGTTACGCGTCCGGCCTTTGCCTTGCCGGTTTGCGCCATCCGGATCGCGCCACCAGAAGCTGATGGAAGCACGGACTGGATAGCGCATCTGCTTTCGCCGGAGCGCGGCCGACCTCTCACCGCCCGGCCGCGACCTTTGCGACGCTGATGGCTTGGTCGAGTCGCGGCCGGAAAAATGAAATCTCATGACCCGCGAATGGTAAGGGCGAAATTATTTCCTGACAAGAAGCCGAACGTTTTCCGCAAAGGAAGCCTTTGTTTCCTGAATCAATTCATGAGAGGAGAGACTCAAGTGTTGCGAAAGTTTTACCAGCATGGATAGGAATTGATGGTGGGAAGGATATGAACATTTATCCTCGTCTGTCGGCGAATTTTCGTGATGAATAGGGACAAACGTACCCAATGAGGGTCAGCAAAGTCTCGTGAATGGCATCCTCATTGCACTCACACCTGTCTGTGAAGGGAGAGGCATAAGCTCGCAGTGCTTAAGAACATGGGACTTAGGAAGAACAGAGGAGGGAGTTTTTTTCATACTCCGTTGCGTTTCGACATGTCATTGAATGCCATTTTTCCTGGCATGAAACGAACAAACGAAGAGAGGTACGGATTTGACTCTCCCACGCCCCCTTTCGCCTCCCATGTTGCACTTCCCCCCAGCCAATTTGTTTTGTTCGAAATGGAGGTCACTCGACAGCCCGCACGTTCTGAGAGTTTATGCGTACCGCAGCATTCAAGTTACCAGCCCTGCCCGGCCGAACCCAATCTGAGGTGGAACCAATGCACGACCGTATTGAGCAAGAGTCCCCGATCTCACTACTTGTGGCGGAGCATTCCCGCATGGGTTGCCAGCTTATGGAGACCGCACTTCGTCGATCTCGCCAAATAACCGTCGCTGCCTCCGTCGTCGAATCCGCGGAACTTACCGAGGCTTACAGGTCCGTGAGTCCCGACATATGCATCATCAGCAGCGCGCTCAAGGACGGCCCTACCGCCGGATTTCGCGTGGCACGCGAGGTGCTTGAAATCAACCGATCCGCTCCCATCGTTATGCTTTTAGACGCCCCGGAGCGTGCGCTGGTGGTGGAGGCGTTTCGTTCCGGCGCCCGCGGAATTCTATCGCGGGACGATCCGTTTGATTTGCTGCAAAAATGTGTGCAAAAAGTTTACGAAGGGCAGGTATGGGCCAACAGCCAGCAGCTTTCATTCCTACTGGAATCACTTCTGGACAACTCTCCGCCCCCGATCACGGACGCGAAAGGCGCTACCCTGCTAACGGAACGTGAATTGAGGCTTGTCCAGCTGGTTGCCGAAGGCCGCACAAATCGAGACATTTCCCAGGAGCTCAAATTAAGCGAGCATACCGTCCGCAATTATCTCTTCCGCATCTTTAACAAGCTCGGAGTTTCCACGCGCCTGGAGCTGGCTCTTTACGCCATCAATCAGCGGGCACCGGAAACAACTTCCTTTTCGCCGGAGGATAGCCGGCGTTAGCTGAGAAAGAAGAAGTACAAAAAAACAAGAGCCCTTCGAGAAACTTGATCTCGAAGGGCCCTCGTTAAAACCCGCCGGTTAACTCAGCCTTACGGAGTTACCCGAACGCTGATGGCGATGTTGTTGCCGCTCTCTTCGCGATAGGTCACGTCGGCATTCGCGCCAACTTGCAGTTTGCCATCAATCGTTGTGTTGTTGTCGACTTGGAAGGTCATAGACTTCGCCATGGTTTGGCTGTGGGTCGAGAACGATGCCTTCTCGGACGCCAGCGACAAGGTAAATGAACTTTTACCGATCGATGTTACTTTTCCGGATACGGAGCGCGTCGCCGTGGTTTGCGAGTGTGTAGCCGGGTTGTTGTTCTGCGCGTGCGACGGCAACGCGCAAAGCATACAAGCGACGGCTAGACCTCCAAGCGCCGACACACCAATTCGCCTATATTTCTTCATTGCTGAAGCCTCCTCGGGATCCAGTGCTGGTACGAAGCACCATGCATAAGCGGGTCCATAAATTAAGGATTGGCGGGGATTTGTGATATGTGCACAAAAACAGGGCAGTTAAGAACCCTGCGGATGCTCAAGAAGGAAGCATCTTAGGTACTGGGACCGGAAAACTCTTCCGTCGAGCAGGGCGTTTCTTCCGGTCGGCCCGTCCGTTTAAATATGGCTCCCTCTATCGCGTTGTATGGAGCAATGCGAAATGCAAAATAGGCGATTTATTTGGGTAATGGATCAACTGTCTTGGGCGAAATCGGTGTCTCCGCCTTTGAAACACTGACTGTGTCGGTAGCATTTGCGGGCTTCTGCGTGTCCCAAAAGGAAGGATTCAAAGATGCAGTTAAGTCGTAAGGCTTACCGTTCTCCATTACGCTGATGAGCAGGAGCTCATAGCGAAAACCTTCCGGATGATTTCTGCTGCGAAGGAGCACGAACAAACCTCGAACCTCGGCGTCGGCGTGAACGATGACCTCGTTGTTCGCAGCAACCACCGGAGACACTAACACCGCGCGAAACGATGCGCCATCGCGGTCAACCTTTGAATCGATGGAGTTGAGAAGCCGCACACGCAGGGCAGTGCCTTTGGGTAACTCATCCAGCGCGTTGACTGCCGTTGGATTCAACCGGGTCTGCAGGTAAAAAGTCAGAATGGTTCCCGCAGGGGCTTGTACAGGCTCAAGATTTGCGGGTTGCGCAAGAACGGGGACCGTGCATACAGCGAGCGCGCACAGAACAACTGACCGAATACTCCACATGGGCTGGGCCGTCCTAACAAAACGAAAATTCTGCTTCCAATTTTCAGTCTAGGAGCCCGCGGACGCGGCGTCAACGCGAATTGAATAAGCTGCGTTCGATCAATATAATGGCCCGGCGTAAAATCTGCTTTCACCTCGGCATAAACAGCTTCTTTGACTTCCGAAGAAGCTCCTATCCGAAGCGACCCTGCGACGCAGTTTCGACCATCAAAGACCAGAGAGGACCAGTAGGAGTTTTGAGGCTTACGACGCTCAACCGGAAAATTCTACAAGTACTGATACTGGGCAGGAAAACGTCGTTGGAGTCGTCCCCCCTAGTTCTATTCGCTTGAATTCTAAGCTAGTTAGTGAGTTCGAGCCTTGTTTGGAGCAACGCTTGCCCGATTCCTAATCGGGACACTTAGTACGGGGAGCTCAGTTTGCCAACCCGGCACCAGCGCCTAAGGAGGCGCAACAGATAATGACATACATAAAGTGCTGCCTTATCGCGACGGCAGGCCTGCTCGTTTGCGGAACTGCCACAACGGCAAGAAACCCAGTGGCAACAAAACTAGGGGAAACAAACCTCGGGGAGCGATCCCCAGCTCAGGTTGGCATAGTGGTCAGCTTCGGCCCACCGGAATTGCCGGTGTATGAGCAACCGATTTGTCCAGCAGACGGCTATTTCTGGACGCCCGGCTACTGGGCCTGGGACGATGACGACGACGACTATTATTGGGTACCCGGAACTTGGATTCTGCCTCCGGAAGCCGGTTTCTTCTGGACTCCTGGCTATTGGGCCTGGGGTGGTAGCGGCTTTGTTTTCTATGAAGGATATTGGGGCCCAGTGGTGGGATTCTACGGCGGAGTCAATTATGGCTACGGATACTTCGGCCACGGTTACGAGGGAGGCCGCTGGGAAAGCGGTCACTTCTACTACAACACCACCGTGAACCGCATCAACGTAACGGAGATCCACAACGTCTACAACACGACCGTAGTCACCAATAATAACACGCGAGTTAGCTACAACGGAGGTAGCGGCGGACTCAACGCGCGCCCGACGGCTCAGGAGCAAGCCGCGGCCGGACAGCGGCATGTTCCACCGGTAGCGGCTCAAACACAAAACGTGCAAGCAGCTCGCACCGATTCGTCGTTGCGCGCCTCGCAAAACCACGGCAAGCCGCCCATTGCCGCAACGGCACGTCCGGCAACTTTTTCCGGCGGTGGGGTCGTTCCGGCAAAAGAAGGAGGGCGTTACAATCCGCCTCCCCCGAACGAAAGAAAAGCTTCCCGAGCAAACCCGTCGAATAACCCGTCGAATCCGCCCCCAGCCAGCAGCTCACGCCCTGCCACTCCGAACACCGCAATCCACCCGAGCGAGCTTCCCCCGCATGCGCGCTCGGAAGCCCCCAACACCGGGAACTCGAAGCTGGACAAAACGTATCAGCAGGAACAGGACAAGCTCCGCGCCAAGCAGGAGCAGGAACATCAGAAACTTCAGCAAAAACAAGATCAGGAGCACCAGCGGTTGGAAAAACAGCAGGCTAACGAGGCGCGCAAGCAGCAGGTGGAGCAGCAGCACCAGCACCAGACGCAACAGATGGAGCAAAGACATGCTCAAGAACAACAGCAAATGCAGCAACGCCAGCAGCCGCCTCCGCCAAAGCCGAGAAAGGATTAACGGCTAGGGCTAGTTTACGCGGCCTAAGACGGCGCAGCAGGCCCATATTGCGCATGAAAAGTACGTTTAATTTCACAAGGTTGCAGGTCGTTCCAGTACCCTTGCAAATTCCGGAGAGATTTCTGGCAGCCGAGTGTTGTTTAGATTAGGAGGCTAATACCATGCTCCGAACAATCGGACGTTTTTCAAACCTACTTCCTGTTCTGTTGATCGGGGGGCTACTGCTAGGCGTTGGGCCATCGGTGGGCTTGGCTCAAGGGACGAAGCGGGTCATCATTGTGCAACGATTTAATCCGTTTTTTCCCTACTATGTTTATCCCTATCCTTACGCGCCCTACTATGTAGCCGCCAACTACGGCGAGGTCAAGATCGATATGCATCACCAGACTGCCGAGGTGTATATCGACGGGGGCTATGCGGCAACAATTACAAAGCCGAAGAAGTTTGCCCTTCGACCCGGTAACCATGAGATCAGCTTGCGCAGTCCCGATGGCGAGACGTTCTATCATCAGCGCGTCGCAGTGACCGTGGGTGAAACCACAAAGCTACGCGTCTCTTAGCGTACAGCCCCGCAACGCGGGATTTCGCCAAGACTCTCAGGTGTTGAGAACGCCAGCCAGCAGAGTTCGCTATGATGAATCGGATTTGCTCGACGCTGTTCTGGGGCTCAATATTTCTGATATTGAGCCCCTCCTTCGCTTATGCGCGAGAGCAACCGAAGGCCGATTCGCCGGCCTTCACAACCGTCCCCGAACTCCGCTCCGCTTTCGACCTGCTCTACAACCAGAGGTTTGCAGAATCGCGAGATTTGCTTGCAAACTGGAAATCTCGGAATCCGGAGGAACCCTTTGGAGAAGCCGCTGTCGCTGCCAGCTGTCTGTTTGAGGAGTTTCATGAGCAGAAGGTCTTAACCAGTGACTTCTTTCTGAACGAGAAGAGATTCCTCCGCGGGATTGACGGCAGCCCGAGTCGCGAGCGGATGAAATGCTTTCGCGAAAGTCTGAAGAGAGCCCGGGAACTTGCCCACAAGCGACAAGAGGTCGACCCGAACGACGCCGAAGCTCTTTTCGCGCTCACTTTAGCCGACGGCATGGAATCAGACGCGCTGGCCATCTTGGAGAAGAAGCACCTTGAAGCGTTGAAGCGCATGAAAGAAGCGAATAAATACGCAAAGCGACTATTGGCTCAGCACCCGGATGCCGCGGACGCCTACATCGCGCTTGGCATCTCCAATTACATCGTCGGTTCGATGAGCTCAGGTTCTCGATTCGCCCTCTGGTTTGGTGGGGTTCGCGGCGACAAGAATGTTGGGATGGATCAGATGGCCAGGACCGCCACAAGCGGCCGCTATCTTAAACC
>DATFSI010000140.1:0-13997 GCA_035262705.1 Candidatus Acidiferrum sp.
TTCGGATTGCAGTCTGCAACTCGACTGCATGAAGCCGGAATCGCTAGTAATGGCGTATCAGATCGACGCCGTGAATACGTTCCCGGGCCTTGTACACACCGCCCGTCACATCACGAAAGTGAGTTGTACTAGAAGTCGCCACGCCAACCGCAAGGAGGCAAGCGCCCAAGGTATGACTCATGATTGGGGTGAAGTCGTAACAAGGTAGCCGTAGGAGAACCTGCGGCTGGATCACCTCCTTTCTAAATAGACAGAGATCTACTCCGCTATGGTGTGCGGAGGATGGTCTCCACGCGAATCGCGACTCTCACGGGTCCGTGAATCGCTAGACTCAAATTACGCTTAACCCTGAAGGCTCACGCCCGAAGGGACGGACAGGTTCTGGTAGATCGATCTCAGTTGTCTAAGGGCGAGAACTAATACGAACAAAGGGCCGCCTTACGCTGGGGCCCTTTTTCTTTCTCCTTCCCTTCTTCATTTGTGCAGCCAGTCATTTCTTCTCAAACGCGAATCCTTAGGTGTAAGGTGATGGCGTCCAAGCAAGCAGGCCACTCTCTTAGAGTCTCGGGCGCCTATGAAGCACTTCTAGGAATGGCTTTCCTTTCCCGATGGAGTACAGCGTTCCGGAATCATTCTGGGCCGTCATCATCCGTTCCTTATCAGTGCGGTCTTTTTGGTTCTGTGCCTGGAGTGGTCCGAGGTGGCGTGTGGACGCGCTCTCCGGGACAGTAAAGGATCCATCGGGTTTGCCGGTGGCGGGCGCGAGGATTGAGATTACCGGAGAGAACCTTGCGCTACCGTTGATGGTGACTTCGGACCAAAGCGGAAACTTCTCCGCCGCCGATCTGAAGCCCGGTAGCGCGGTGCAGACGGCCTCAGGTGCTAACGGGTCTACAGGGTTAGGCCGAAGCGAGTGCGGAGTTTACGGGCGCCTTCGTGGGTGATGCGCAGAGCGCGGGTGTTGCGGCGGCGAACGATCCAGCCCAGCGAGATCAGGCGAGAGCACAAAGCTGCTCCCAGGGCGCCGGCGATATGCGGGCGGCGTTCGGTCCAATCAATGCATTTGCGGGCGAAGTGGCGGCGCAACCGTCGAACCTGATCCAGGTCGATGCCGAAGCGCGGGAACCAATCGCGGCCGTGGCTTCCCAATTCGTAATCGCATGCGCCCTGCGGGCGGATGATTTTGCGTTCCTCCAGGCAATGAGCGAGTTCGACGGCAACACGACCGGCGAGATGGTCGTAGCAGGAACGCGCGGCGTACATTTCTTCGCCAGGGAGGAAGCGGCGCGCATCGGGAGTGCGTGGCTTGGTGGAGATTGCTCCAAGTGCTTCGAGCGCGTGGGCCACTTCGGGTCCAGTGAGGTAGTAGTAGCGGTGTCTTCCGGAACTGCGTACAAAGAGGAGACCGCCGTCCACAAGTTTCGAGAGATGCGCGCTCGCGGACTGGGCGGAAATGTTGGCGATGAAGGCCAATTCTCCGGCCGTTCGCGCGCGTCCATCCAATAGAGAAACGAGAATAGTGGCGCGCGCGGGTTCCCCGATGAGTTCGCCGACGGCGGCGAGCGGGTACGTAGTGTTCATGCTATCAGTGTAGCGCCTGAAAGGAATCCACAGTTCATCCATGGATGAACTATCGATGCGCGCTGGGCGCTAGGGTGGAGATGTAACGAAAGAGACCACCCGGGAGCAAGGAAATGCAGGAAAGTACGTTTTGCACGATCGCACCAAAAATACTTTATTTCGGGACACCAGTGGCGCTGATCAGTTCGCTGAATGAGGATGGGGAAACAAACCTGGCGCCGATTTCCTCGTTTTGGGCGCTGGGATGGACCGCTGGGACTCGCGGAGCAGATCAAGACCGCGGAGAACATCCGGCGGCATCCGGAGTGCGTCATTAACCTGCCGAATCCGGAGATGTGGCCCCAGGTGGAAAGGCTGGCGCCACTCACGGGGAAGAATCCCGTGCCGGAAAAGAAGGTCAAACAATTTCATTACCGGCGCGAGAAGTTTGACGCCGCTTCTCTGACTCCAATGCCAAGCGAACTGGTGCGCCCAGCGCGGGTGAAAGAATGTCCGGTGCAGATGGAAGCACGGGTGAGGGCGGTACATTTTCTGCACGGCGAGAAGCTACAGGAACTCGGCGGAGGAGTGGCCGCGGAAGTGGAAATCCTGCGAGTACACGTGGCCAGCGACCTGGTGGTGAAAGACCACTACGTCAATCCGGCCAAATGGTCGCCGCTCATCTACAACTTTCGACATTATTACCGCCTGGCGGAAACCGAGTTGGGTAGAACATTCCGCGCCGAGGTTTAGATCGCGACAGATTCCGCACCGGAGGAGAATTTATGCTGACGGTTGTGGGCTCAGTCACAGGTGGTCTTCGAGAAGGGAGAACATCATGTTTCTGATCTTTCAAGTCGTCACTGTGTTCCTGGTGGCAATCGCCATAAGCATGGCCGTGGCTCATGCTCTTGAACTGCCCGGCAAAAATGCGCCTGGGCCGGGAAAACTACATCGCCGCGCAGACCATTTACTATCCGGGATTCGCCTAGGGGGGAATGAGCGAGGGGCTGAGCATGATGGCTATTGCCATACTCCTTTTGCTTACTCCCAAGAGAAGTCCCGAATTCTGGTGCGTGGGACTTGTTGCGCTGCTGGCCATGCACGCGGTCTTTGGGATCGCTACTCATTAGGTGAACAAGTTCTGGATCAAGGACCAGAATCTGAATCGTTTTGCCTGGAATTTTTTCCTCCGATCTGATGAAGTGCGGCGGGGCGGCTGAGCAAAGCGAGGAAGATCGGAGAAAGTTTCGAAATCAACGGGAATACTCCCACGTCCTGCGAGCAGTACTCTCTGCGATCGCTCTGATTGCGCTGGTTGTGGCCCGCGCCAGATAGGATCGGAGTGGCTGTGGTTTGGCCCCGACGCCGCGCCACCTCAGGGGTCAAAAATGGCCTTGTTTGCGCTTCAGGGGCCAAAGCCCGGCTCATAACAAAGCGATTATGCGGGGCTGAGCCCGGGCCTCCTAAAAGAGAAGACCTTTTCCGCAGCCTCTAAAGCGGTGCGCTCCCGAAAACCACTTGGGAGAATTCTGCTAGCGATTCTCGGCGAGAAGGGCGGAGACTTGGGCGACCGAGGGAGTAATGCCGTCGAAGGGGATGCCGGTCCAGGAGCCGCGTTCTGTGGAATAGGGATCGTCGACGACGCGACAGTCGAGACCGAGTTGCATGGTGGCGCGGCGGGTTTCGTCATAGCGGGGCCACGGGGGCAGACCGGGCGAGTTGGGATTGCCGGTGCGCGCGAAACGGATCCAGGCATTCTGCATGCGGTCCTGAATTTTTTGCAGGCCGGAAGAACGGCCGGTGACCGCGATGACGTCCTGCTGGCCCAGGACTCCGAAGACAAACGGAATCTCCATGGAATGCATGGCTCCGTAATCGCGCGCGGCGGAAGTGGGCCGGTAAGTGAAGAGATACATATAGGTTGGCTGCTGGCGGGCGGCGGATTCGGCCATACGGATGGCGGGGAGGCGAAAGAGGACGTCGGTGGCGAGATGGACTACGGCCTCACCGTAATCGGGAAATGATGCACGGTACGTTTGGATGATGGAAGGCGCGCGATCGCCGGCAATGGAGGAGACCTGTTTAAGAAGCAGCGCAGGTGGTTTCGAGGCGATGGGAAGGTCTTCGACTTGCGTCCAGAAGTGGATTTCATCAAGGTTCGTGCCGAGCAGCAGAGGAATGTGCGGGATTTGGCCTTGCTGCCAGAGTTGCAGCGCAGGTTGCGGTAAAACGGTGTCGCCCCAGGTGGGGCCAAAAGAGGAGTCGCCAAACCAGGTGTCAAAGAGTTTGGCCTGGGCAGTCCGCATCTCAACCATACTGAGTTTTTGGAGTTCGGCAACGGAGGTAACGCCGGCGATTTTCATGTAGGCGCGCGCGAGTTCGGTGGCCTGCGCGACCGACTTGCCAACGCGTTGCGCGGAGCTGCTTTCCAGAATGGCTTTGTGGATGAGGCCCTGGGCCGCGGTCATGGACAAAAGATTGTTGAGGCTGGCCCCGCCCATCGACTCGCCAAAGACCGTTACGCTTTGCGGATCGCCGCCGAATGCGGCGATGTTCTCGTGGATCCAGCGCAAAGCGGCAACTTGATCGAGAATTCCCAGATTTCCGCTCTCGGCGAATTCCTTACCTCCGATTTCCGCGAGTTCCAGGAAGCCCCAGGCGCCCAGGCGATACTGCAGCGACACCACAACAACTTTTCCGCGGCGGGCGAGCGAAGCACCGTTATACCAGGTATTGCGGGTGCTGCCGTCGATGAAGGCGCCTCCGTGGATAAATACCATCACCGGAAGGTTGGCGACGCTGGAAACGCCGGGCGTCCAGACGTTCAGGGCGAGACAATCTTCATCCATGACGGAGTTGTTGTTTTCGGTGGGGTCGATGTCCACAAGCTGCGGGCAGGCGGGGGCAAAGTCAAGAGCGTCACGAATGCCTTTCCACGGCGCGACGGGCTGCGCGGGATGAAAACGCAAATTGCCGATGGGCGCCCGCGCGTAGCGAATGCCGCGAAACACGGATAGGCCGGGTTGGGTTTCGCCGCGGAGCTTTCCCGCGCTAGTTTCGGCGAGAGGAGTCGAAGCCGAGCGGTTCTGCGCAAAAACAAGCGGGCAAGTGAGTAGCTTGAGAGCGACAAGAATAACGGACCAAGGGGCACCAGATTTTGCGATGCGCATGCTGAAAGAACGCTCCTCCCAGACACGCGTATTTTGCACCGGAATGGGGAAGCATGGGTAGCGCAGGAGCGCAGAGTGAATCTGTCGGTGAGTTGGTTCAAACGAAGAGTGTGGTCTTTTCCAGCTTTGTTGCGTCAATTAAACCTTGATCTGTAAGTTTCAGCGCGGGAATCGGCGAGAGCGCAAGAAACGACATGGTCATGAACGGCGCGTCCAGGTCACAGCCGAGCGCGTGTGCGGCGGCGTTCAAGCCGGCAATCAGTTTTACCGCCTTCGGCAGGGGCTGGTCGGTAACGAGACCGGCAATGGGCAACGGTAACTCGGCCAGGACTTTTCCGTCGGCGACGGCGATTTGTCCGCCTCGCAGGCGTTCCAATTCCTGAATGGCGAATAAAATGTCCTTGTCGTTCACCCCGGCGACAACAACGTTGTGCGCGTCGTGGGCGACGGTGGAAGCAATCGCGCCGCGCTTTAATTTGAAACCCCGAACGAAACCGACGCCCACATTCCCCGTCGCGTGATGGCGTTCGACGACCGCCATTTTCAGGATATCGCGCACGGTGTCGGCCACTACTTCGCCGCCCTCAATTTTCGGGGGCAGAGCGACTTCCTTCGTTACAATCTGGTTGGGAACGATTTCAATGACGCGGATCTTCTTTTTGCCATTTGCCTTCACGATGAAATCGTTTGGGAAATAGCGCAGATTCATCGTGCTGCGTGGCAGCGGAACCTTGGTGGGAGATTTGCCGAAGAATCCTCCATCTTTGGCAACGAGCACGCCTTTCTTCCAGGTCTGCCGCACACGGAAGTTTTTCAGGTCATCGAGCACAATGAAATCGGCCCAATAACGCGGCGCGATCGCTCCGAGATTTTTCAGGCGGTAGTGCCCGGCCGTATTGATCGTTGCCATCTGGATGGCGGTGATAGGCGGCACGCCGCACCGGATGGCTTTGCGCACGGCGTAATCCACATGGCCTTCGTTTACGAGGTCGCCCGCAAGTTTGTCGTCGGTGACGAAGGAACAGTTCTGCGAATTGTGCACGTTGAGGAGCGGCAGGAGATGCTCAAGATTCCGCTCCGTGCTGCCTTCGCGCAACAGGACATGCATGCCAAGGCGCAGCTTTTCACGCGCCTCTTCCACGGCAACGGATTCGTGGTCGGAGCGCACTCCCGCCAGGGCGTATGCGTTCAGATTTTTCCCTCGCAAGCCGGGCGCGTGGCCGTCAATGGCTTTGCCTTTGCCCGCGGCAATTTTCGCCAACTCGCTTTTGGAGCTGAGAAACACGCCGGTAAAGTTCATCAATTCGGCCACACCAGCGATTCTTTCGTCATGCATCATCAATTTCAGATCGTCGGCGGTGAGCTTTGCGCCGGAGGTTTCAAGATGCGTGGCGGGGACGCAGCTCGGGAGCATGATGAAAAAGTCCACGGCAAGATTCTTAGTGGATTCGAGGACGTAGCGAATGCCGTCGAGGCCGAGGACATTGGCGTACTCGTGAGGATCAATCACTACAGCGCCTGTTCCGTGAGGGACGACAGCGCGCACGAATTCCGGAGCGGTGAGCATAGAGCTTTCGACGTGAAAATGTCCGTCAATCAAACTGGGTGCCAGATACGCGCCGTCGAGATCAATCGTCGTCTTCGCGCCGTAGTCGCCGAAGCCAATGACCCGCCCGTCCTCGACCGCGACGTTCGTCTTGTGGATTTCGCCGCTGAAGACGTTAACGACGCGGCCATTTTTGAATACCAGTTGGGCGCGCCGTTCGCCACGCGCGACGGAGAGCTTGTGATGGATGTTACGCATAACCCTTGGCCTGTTGTGGCCACGCTAGCACATTTTGCGCCGGACAAAACTAAAATGAAACACCAGCACGGGGCGAGAATGGAAATAGGGAATTGCAATCAGCTTGTGAGCCACTTGACCTGGCGAATGCGATACCGTAAGGTTACATATTAGGCGTAACCTAGCGGTTACGCATTAAATGGAGCCAAGGAACTTGAGTGGCGGAGGCGAAGAAAAGGTCCAGCCAAGACGACAAAGACAGAAATGGAAAGCATCTCGGAGGTAAACATGGTAGCGCGACAACAAACTGCCAGCGCAGACGAGATTGTTAGCGAAATCCGCATTGCTGCTCCGCCAGAGCGCGTTTTTCAGGCGCTGGTTGAGCCGTCACAAGTCGTGCAATGGTGGGGGCATGCCGGGATCTACCGGTGCACGAAATTCGAGAGTGACCTGCGGGTCGGCGGTGCGTGGAAGAGCATCGGAGTTGGTGGCAACGGGCGCCAGTTCGAAGTAAAGGGTGAATACTTGGAGCTCGACCCGCCCCGCATTTTGTCTTCCACTTGGGTCGCAACCTGGACCGGCGGCGCAAAAACCAAGGTGCGATGGGAACTCGAAGTATCTGAAAACGGGACCCTCGTGAGGATTCGTCATAGCGGGTTTGCGGCCCATCCGGAACTTGCTCAGGCGTATCGGGGCTGGCCAAGAATGCTGACGTGGTTGCAGGCTCTCCTGGAGAAGGGGGAAACAGTTGAGCAGCGAGCGCCCGTCTCGTGGAGTTAGAGCCGGCTTCTCTTTTCCTTCCTACGCGCTTGGTCTTCGCAGGGACCTGCCTCACCTTGTGGTTTAGCAGCGAGGTGAGACAGAGTTATGATGTGATCTCGACCAAATTACCGTCGGGATCGGCCACCACGGCTTCGTAGTAGCCGTCGCCGGTTAGCCGCGGTTCGCTGATGGTGCGCACTCCAGCGGCCTTCATTTCCTTGAACATGCGATCCACGGCCTCGCGCGAGCCGACGGAAACAGCAATGTGGGCAATGCGCGGGGCTTCGTCGGGACTCGCCATGAGTTCCAAACGAGCGCCGGAATCAAGCGAAAGAAAGTAAGAGTGGAAAGGGCGCTTCGCGCTCGAATACCTGGGCCCCTTCGTAGCCTGGAACCATCGTTCGTAAAACGAACAGGTTCGCTCGAGATCGGACACCCACGAAGCAACATGCTCGATCTTCATTTTCGTCTCTCTCCGTGATTCCGAAACACAGGTTTTGATTTCGCCGGACTCGATGTGAGGCGGCAACGCTTATTGGATGCGAAGAGCCTGTGGTACGGTCGAATGGTTGGGAGGGACAGATGCATCCGAAAAGTGAAGGGATCCTGGAATCGTCTTTGTACGTGAGCGATTTGCCACGCTCAGTGTGGTTCTACGAAGAGATTTTCGGATTTCGAGTCGTCAACGAGTTCGGCGAACGGGGTTGCGCAATGCAGGCGGGCGAGCGGCAGGTGCTGCTGCTCTTTAAGAAGGGAGATTCGCGCACCATTCAATCACCGCACGACGGAGACGGGGAATTGCATATCGCGTTCGCAATCGCGGCGGCGGAATTGGCGCATTGGGAATCGTGGCTGCAAACGAAAGGCATTGCGGTGGAAGAAAAGAAGGAGTGGGAGCGGGGCGGCTGGAGCCTTTACTTTCGGGATCCTGACCGCCATCTGCTGGAATTGGCCACACCGGGCGTGTGGTCGATTTATTAAGGAATGTGGGTGGTGGGAGCTTGCCACGCGGCGCATCCTTTCAGTGTATAATCCCGGCCAAACCCTTGGAGCGGGTTACACTTGGATCCCACGAAGACCGCCAACCTGTGGATTCCGGTATGTTGCGAGCGCGTGATGCGCTTCAACGTGTTCATGCAGAAGAACGGAACAGCGTACGGCTCGCTGGTCTGCACGGTGTGCAACAAAAGCGTTTCTTTTGAATTGGAGCACCAGTCTGACCTAGGCGCGTACGGCGAAGGCGCCCGCTCTCTGAACATGCTGGGAGCACCCAAGCCCCCCAAAGATGTGCGGCGCAAAATTGACGAGGATGCCGCGATGAACGACCAGACGCTATAACGCGGGGCGCCGCCTCTAAAGCGTTGACCGGCGATGATTGACCAGACCATCTCTCACTACCGCATCCTCGAAAAACTTGGCGCCGGAGGGATGGGTGTCGTGTACAAGGCCGAAGACACCCGGCTGCAACGTTTTGTGGCCCTGAAATTCCTGCCCGATGTGGCGCCGGACTCGCCGGCGCTGGAGCGCTTCCAGCGTGAGGCGCGAGCTGCGTCCGCCCTGAATCATCCGGGCATTTGCACGATTTACGATATCGGGGAGCAAGATGGCCGCCATTTTATCGCCATGGAGTTCATGGACGGCGAAACGCTGCGCAACCACATCCACGGGAAAGTGCTGCCTCTTGAAGAAATACTGAGATTGGGAATTCAGTTGGCCGACGCTCTGGATGCCGCGCACACCGAAGGCATCATCCACCGCGACATCAAACCCGCGAATGTGTTTGTTACCCGGCGCGGACAAGCGAAGGTGCTCGATTTTGGCCTTGCGAAACTTGTGCCCAAAGGGGTTGGGCGAATTGCGGGTGATTCCGGCGAGGAAGCTGCGGAAGCCACTTCGATTGTGGGCATGATCAGTGGCACGCCTGCCTATATGTCGCCGGAGCAGGTCCGCGGAGACAATCTGGATCAGCGGACGGATTTGTTTTCGCTCGGTTTGCTGCTTTACGAGATGACGACGGGGCAGCAGGCGTTCAGCGGGAAAACGAGCGGGGTAATTATCGAGGCGGTGCTGACGCGGTCGCCTGCTTCGGCGCGAAGCATCAATCCCGAGGTTCCGGCCGCGCTGGAAGAAATCATCAACAAGGCGCTGCACAAGGATAGAGAGCAACGCTATCAGCACGCGGCCGAGCTCCGCGCGGATTTGCAGCGGCTGCAACGGGGTGCGGATTCCGGGCATTGGGCGGCGCAGCAGGATTCACAGCGAATCGCGGCGAGCGAAACGGGAGCGCGAACAGCTGCAGCGCAGTCGAGCGGCCCACGGACGGAGCGCGTCTCGAAGGTTATCGATTCGCTTGCCGTTTTGCCTTTCGAAAACGCCAGCCGCGACCCGGATCACGAGTACCTGAGCGACGGAATCGCGGGCAGCCTGATCAACACGCTTGCAAACCTACCCAAGCTCCGCGTGATGGCGCAGAGCACGGTAGTTCGTTATCGAGGCCGGGGGATTGATCCGCAAACCGCCGGCCGCGAGCTCAACGTGCGCGCTGTCCTCACCGGAAGGATCATGCAAAGCGGCGACTCTTTGCGCATCGGCGCCGAGCTGGTGGACGTACCTACCGGATCTCGCTTGTGGGGTGCGCAATACGATCGCAAACCCGGTGATATCTTCTCCGTTCAAGACGACATTTCCAATGAAATCTCCGAAAAATTGCGCTTGAAGCTTACCCGCGCGGAAAAAAAGCGGATGACCAAGCGCCAGACCGACGATGCCGACGCCTATCGACTTTACTTGAAGGGCCGCCATCACTGGGACCGCTGGACCGAAGATGGATTCTACAAAGCCATCGAATATTTTCAGCAAGCCGTCGATAAGGACCCCGCCTATGCCCTCGCGCATGCAGGCATCGCCGATTCGTATGTGCTTCTGGGATGGAACTGCTATTTGCTACCCAAGGAAGCGTTCCCGAAAGCAAAAATGGCCGCGATGCGCGCCTTGCGGCTCGACCCGGATCTCGGCGAAGCTCACGCGCCGCTGGCAGCAGTGCTGTGGCTTTACGAATGGAAGTGGCAAGAGGCGCGGGCGGAATTCAGGCGAAGCTTGGAACTGAATCCGGCGTATCCCACCGCCAACCATTGGTACTCCGAATATCTGATGACCATGGGACGCCTCGATGAGGTGATCGCCGGGATGAAAAAGAGCCAGGAGCTCGATCCGCTGTCGCTGATTATTAGTGTGGCGATTGGATGGGCGCTTTATATGGGGAGGCGATACGAGGAGTCGCTGGAACAGTTCCGGCGCAGCGTGGAGCTGGAACCGAACTATCCGATGACCTGCTGGATTCTGGGGTTGCTGCTGCGCAAGATGGGCCATTTTGAACAGGCCATCGAGGAGGGAGACAAGGGCGTGAAGCTCTCCGTTGGCAGTCCCGTGATGCGCGCGGCGCTGGCGCAAACGCTGGCCACCGCAGGCAGAAGAGAGCAGGCCCTGCGAATTCTGGAGGAACTGACAACGCTGGCGAAACAAAAGTACGTTTCGCCATACTTTTTGGCGGGAATTTATGTAGGGTTGGGACAGCCCGACCGCGCAATGGAGCACCTCGAGAAAGCCTACGAAGATCATTCGCACTGGCTGATGTATCTGCACCTCGATCCGGGGATGGACGCGTTGCGGTCCGAGACGCCTTTTCAGGATTTGTTGCGGCGGATCGGCCTGCCTTTGCAAAGCGCGCGTGTTTAGTACCATTGTGAGAGACTCCGTTAATCAAGAAATGGGTCTGAGCAAAGAGGGTGCCCGGCAAGTAGGCTCACCGGATATGTGGGCCGCTAGCTTCCAATTTATGCTCGGTTACGGGAATTAAGCGAGGTCGACAGAGAAAAACTGGGATGACCGGGTCAAGGTCGCAGAGTCTTTGCGCGCTTTGACACCGCGCAGGTCTAGCCCCGCGTTGCGCACCAAGTGCCGCGTCTAGGACACAATCAAACCATTGGAATATGCTCACAAACTTTGCCGGCTGGTTTGGAAGATATTACGCCAAGGAATCCAGTACGAAGAACGAGGCCCAAACGCCAACAAAGGGTCCAAACAAAAGCGCACCCAAAAATGATCCAAACACTCCGCGGACTTGGCTGCCGAATCGAACCCAGCCCTTTTCAATCAGCCATCCCGGCATGAACGCCATCTCCGATTTGCCACGATCTGCGACCCTGCGTTAATCAGACCTTTCCTGTTCGGAATTCCTGTCTTTCAAATTCGAATGCGGTGTTAGTAGCTTTTGGGGATTACGGCACTGACGACGGTTGTTGGTGGAATCGCCCAATCTTCGTATAGACGTTCGCTCCACGATCGCACAGCCTGAATAGGCTGCTCATTACGCTGACGTTTTCTGCTTTTCCCACAAACAGAAGCCCGCTCGGCTTCAGGGCGTACACCTCGACGATAGGCGACGTTGGCAAGGCTTCAGCTTCCACTCCGGCTTTTGTCACCGTGACCGGCGGGACGCTGAATGGCACGCCCAACGATGTGCAGGTTCAGACCTTCGACAAGACGGGTGCGCCGGCTGATTCGGCCTTGCGTCTTTATGTGTCCTGTCCATAGAGCTGTTGGGGCGTACCTATTGGGCGATTCTCAGGGGCAAAGAAAAAAGAAAGAGGGGCAGGTTGGAAGCTGCCCCTCTTCGTTTGGTTGTGCGTCGGATGGCCGGAGTTAGTTGTGGTCCCGGTCCTGATTGCCGTGGCCGAAGTGGAAGAGGTCGAAGAGATCGCCGATAGCCGGGGAATTGAGCGGCACATAAGGATTGTCGTCATCGGCAACAGGATTCGGGAAGTTGTCACGGCTGCGAGCGGTCAAAGGCTTCAAATCCCAGTTGCGTTCGATGAACTTGAGGATGGACACATGGTCGGTATAGGTGTGGCTGATATGGCCGCCGCGCGTAAAGGGAGAAACCGCAATCAGGGGAATGCGCGGGCCGTCGCCGAAGAAGTCCAGCGGCTGGATGTAGCCGGAGTCGTAGTAGCCGCCGCCCTCGTCCATGGTGATGAACAAAACGGTGGAGGCGAAGAGCTCCTTGTTGGCGGTGAGATGATCCATGATTTTGCGGGTCATGGCTTCAAAGAGGTCTTCCTTTGAGCTCGCCGGGTGCCCGTCGAGCAGAGCATCCGGCTTCAAGAAGGAAACCTCGGGCAAAGTGCCGTTGTCGACGGCATTGAAGAAATCGGTGGCGTCCTTGATGTGAGCGGCGCGCTGCACGGGGTCGCCCATGATGGCGGTGGCGTAGGATTCGAAGTTACAGATGTTGCAGTAAGCCGCGCCCACCTGAACCGCGGGATCCTTGCTTCCCGGATTGTGCTGCAAAGCCACGGCAGCGTTGTAGGCTCCACCATAGTAGGCCCAGGAGATGCCTTTATCGTTGAGGGATTCGCCAATGGTGCGAATGTTGGTCGGCGGAACGGTACTGCCCTTGCCGATGCCCTTGGTGTCAACGGTGCCGTCAGGGAGGAAGCCCGGGTTGACGTTGTTGACCATATAAAAGTGGCTCGCCTCGCAATTGGGCCTGGGGTGATAAGGCAAAGATGCCAAATAATCCTGAATGGGCTTGATGCCCGGCTGCGTGGGATCCGCACATTCAGCGAAGTCGCCCTCGAAGAAAAGGTCGACGGTGTAAACGTCGTTGGTGCCGGGCAAGGGATTCGGATTGGCAATATGCGAGGGAGGGGTAGTGGGTGTGCCGGCCCCGTCGGACCAGAAGATGCCGTCGCCGGTGCCCAGCATGAAGTGGTTGGCGCCGGTGCCGCCCATGAAGGACTGGTGGAAATTGTCGCTCATGGAATATTCGTCAGCGAGTTGCTTCAAAACAGGGACGTCGCCATTCTGCATGTTATAGAAGGCCATAGAATTCCCGCCGCCGTTGTCATCGATTGCAGGAGGCGTATCGAAGGGGTCGATCTGGTTGGTGTAGTTAGTGATTACGAAGGGGTAGAGATCGCTGAGGCAGCCTGAAGGATTATGCCGGGTGGCGTTTTTGATGTCGCAATCGGATTGTTGCCACATTTCGAAAAGCCGGTGAGTGGTATCGCCCGTATAGGAGTCGTAGGGGAGATTCGCACCCTCGAGAGGAAATGGACCGTTGGGCAGATTGTTGAAGTTCGCAATGCGGGTATCGAAGTCCGGGACGGGAGTAAGAACAAACGTATTGTTTTGTCCGGAGGCGCCCGTGGTCAACAAGTGTAGATCCTGGGCTTCTAAGGAAGGCTCGATGGCCGCCAGGACCGCTTGCGGCGTGGCGGCTGGAAAAGGAGGCGGCTCCGTGGCAAAGCCGATGATCGAGGCGTCCGGGCTGGGGGAGAAGTTCAGGGTCGGTGAGGGCAGAGTGTCATAGGGCGCCTTCTCATTGTCATTCAGACTGATGTAATACTCGGTGCGAAACGGGGCGACGGCCTGAAATTGTTGAGCCTTTTTGAAGTGCGGGCCGGGAGTGCCGTCCGCGTTGACGATTCCTTTGGAGAGCAGGTTGGAGACAGAATCGCGGCTCTTCGGGACATAGGTCGCAAAAAGGTTATCAAACGAGCGGTTTTCGCCAATCAGGACGATGACATGCTTAATGGGCGTGTCGGTCTTGTGATGGTCGTTGGGCCGGCCGAGCGACGGGTTGGGAAGAGCTAAAAGAGTGGAGAGGCACACGCCTAATGTCGCGCGGCTCCACTCCCTGAACTTAGGGATGAGCA
>DATFSI010000141.1:0-15765 GCA_035262705.1 Candidatus Acidiferrum sp.
CGAGCCGGCCATCAAGGATGTGGAATTCGACAAGGCGCCGTTCGGCATCTTGGGCTTTGAGACCGCCATTGGCCTCACTCTCGAACAACTGGTGCACACCAATCGCATCCCGTTGATGCGGATGGTCGAACTGTTTACCACTGGCCCGGCGCGCGTGCTGGGCAAAGAACGCAAACTCGCCACCGGCGAAGCTGCCGACTTCACGATTTTTTCGTTGGAGCGACCCTGGACCTACAACGTAAAGCAATCCGCCAGCAAGTCCCGCAACTCGCCCTTCGATGGCCACGCCTTCAAAGGAGGCCCGGTGGCCACCATCGTCGCTGGCAAGTTCGCTTATCGTGCTTGATTCGCCGGGTCGTTAGCAGCTGCCGAGAGAGAGAAATCGACCCTTTGGGATTGCCCCGCTGGTAGGCGGTGTAGCAGAGTGCTGCGTTGCCGCAGCCGGCATCCAGCGTGACAATTGCCCCTTCGCGAAAAACTTCGGCAGCCTGCGGTAACGGCAGCGAGTGTGCAAATCCAGGCCCGGAAACATCAGGCGTTTTCCCCAAAGCCGGATGCGGTCCCGCACCGACAATGAACTCATCCCACAGACTCCGATTCGCAGCCGATGTACGTGTCTCGCACCGACGAGGCGCGATGATGACTTGAGGACGGACGACGCTTCGATTTTAGGAGGGCGGCGGCCGTTTTCCGAATGGTGGTAACCATCTTGCGCCATCCGCAGCCGGCAGCCGCACCTATCCCTTAGACTGAAAACAGAGAAACAAATGATTCGCCAACCCTTGCTCCCCCCCGCAGCGTTGCTTTGCTTGCTATCGAGCATCCTTCTGTTGTTTCCCACATCCGGGGCGGCGCAATCCGAGCACATCTTCGATTTTCACAGCGATGTCACTCTCGAAGAGGACTCCACTCTCCGGGTCACCGAAACCATCACGGTTTTTGCCGCCAACGGGCGCATACGCCATGGTATCTATCGCGATTTCCCGACAAGCTACACCGATCGATTCAACAACCGCACCGTTGTCGGCTTTACCGTGCTTTCCGCCACTCGCGATTCGCGCCCCGAAACCTTTCGCGTGCAGGACCAGTTCAACGGCAAGCGCATCTATCTGGGAAATCCCAGCGCTTTGGTTCCCCGCGGCCGCCACGTTTACATCATCACCTACATCACCACCCGTCAAATCGGCTTTTACAAGGACCATGACGAGCTCTTCTGGAACGTTACCGGCAACGGCTGGGATTTTTCCATCGACCACGCGACGGCCACCGTCCATCTGCCCGTAAATATTCCCGCCGGTGAAGTGACGCTTTCCGGCTTCACCGGTCCGCAAGGTTCACGTCAATCCGATCTTACGTCCTCCGTACAAGACTCCGGCTTCCAGTTCGAAACTCAACATGCGCTTCCCGCGCATCAAGGACTCACCGCTCTGCTGGAGTGGCCCAAAGGCCTTATCGTCGAAGCAACCTTTGCGCAGAAAATGGAGTTTTTCTTTCGCGACAATCGCGACGCGCTGCTGCTCTTCTCGGGCTTCCTGGTCACCCTTCTCTACTACCTCATCGCCTGGTCGGCTGTCGGCCGCGACCCGGCGCGCGGCGTTATCATGGCGCTGTACTCCCCGCCAGCCAATCTTTCCCCATCCGCGATTCGCTATCTGATGCGCATGGGCTTCGACAACAAGACCTTTGCCGCGGCGATTCTCGACATGGCCGTGCGCGGTTATCTGAAAATCTCCGAAAATCTCGGAACCTACACTTTGACCCGCACCGGCAAAAGCGAGCAGGTGCTCACCGCTGACGAAAAACAGATCGCCACGGCACTTTTCGGATTCCAGACGGAAATTGTGTTGAAACAAACCAATCACTCCGTAATTCACGCGGCTATCGTTTTGGCAAAAAGATGGCTGAAGTCCGCGGAGGAGCGCGTCTATTTCGTAACCAATTCGCGCTACCTCATTCCGGCCATCCTCATTTCGCTAATCGTCGGATTTGCCTATTTCGCCTCCCTGAATGCTCCCAAAAATTCTCCTGCCTTGATGCTGTGCTTCTGGGTGACGTTCTGGACGATTGCCCTTTCGTCCCACGTCCTGCGTGTGGTAGCCGCGTGGCGCGACGTGCTGCGTCACGGAAGCGCTTCGCTTATCGGCTTTGCCAAAGCCGTATCGCTGACGGCAATCGCGGTTCCGATCCTTGCCGGCGAGGTACTGGGATTGTTCATCCTCGCCAAATTCACTTCGCTGTCGTTTGGGCTATTCCTGCTCGCCACCGGCATTCTGCACGGTGTGTTCGTGCATCTGATGAAAGCACCGACCTTTGCCGGGCGCCGCCTGATGGATCAAGTGGAAGGATTCAAGATGTTTCTAGGTGCCGTGGACGGCGACCGCCTGAACCGCTGCATGCCCCCGGAGCAAACGCCGCAAACATTCGAAAAATTCCTGCCGTACGCGCTGGCGCTGGACGTAGAGCAGGACTGGTCGCAAAAATTTTCCTCGATTCTCGCTGCGGCAGCCACCGCTCCAAACAGCGGCAACTCCGGCTACACTCCTTCTTTCTATTCTGGCTCTTCGTGGAACAGGTTCGATGGGGCCGGATTCGCCTCATCGTTCGGAAGTTCACTGACGAGCGCGATTTCGTCCGCATCGACCGCGCCGGGTTCGGGAGGTGGAGGCGGGAGCGGCGGTTCCGGGGGCGGTGGAGGAGGAGGCGGAGGTGGCGGATGGTAGTACCGCTATTTGCGCCAGGCTGGGTTTCTATCGTGTCCCGACGCGCTGTACGTTGAACTTGTCGCCTCGCGGCCAGGTGACCTTGTTTTTCCTCTTGCAATAAGGGCAAATCACCCTGCGCGAGACTTCCTTGGCCAATCCAGTCGAACCCACGATGCGCATGCCCCGTTGGCACTCCTTGCATCGAAAGATCTTCTGCATCGTTACCCCCTTACCTTGATCGGCTGGGAGGGTCACGGTTTTAGTTAATCAATCTCAGTGGGCGGCGGGCTCCGCGGCCGGATGCAAGCCGTGTTGCGGGACTTCGTGCGTTCCGCGTGCCAACGGCTCGATCTTCATGCGGTAGAAATGATCCAGTGGCACCCGGCCCTTGCCCACCGGATAAGCCTTTTCCATGGCCTTCATCACGTAGGCCTTAGCCAAAGTGGTAGCCTCGAGTAGCGGTCGCCCGGCCGCCAGCTGCGCGGCTATGGCCGACGCGAACGTGCATCCCGTGCCGTGCGTGTGCTCCACCTTCACGCGGTCGCCGCCCAGGTGGTGCATGTCTTTGCCGTCGAACAGAATGTCCACGGCCTTCTCCATGTGCCCGCCCTTCACGATCACCGCGCGCGCGCCCATCTCAACAATCCTGCGCGCCGCCTCTTCCATGCCCGCGACATCCTTGATCGTCAGGCCAGTCAGCACTTCGGCCTCCGGAACATTGGGCGTGATCACGCTAGAGCGCTTCAGGAATTCCGTCGATAAATACTTGATGCCACTCGCGTCCAGCAGTTCCGTACCGCCCGAAGACTTCATTACCGGGTCGTGCACCACGTGCGCGAACTTGTGCGCATCCAGAAACTCGCCCACCGCCACGGCATTACCGCGGTTGCCCAGCATGCCGATCTTCACGGCGGCAATGTCGCAATCCTTCGCCAGCACGTCGAGTTGCTCGCGTACCTCCGCGCTGGGGGTGTTATGCACCGCTTCCACACTTTGCGTGCTCTGCACCGTCAGCGAAGTAATCGCCGCCACCCCGTAACATCCGTGGGCCGCGAAAGTCTTCAAATCCGCCCCGACACCCGCTCCGCAACTCGGGTCAAATCCAGCGATTGTCAGCAGAACCGGTGGCGCAGCAATTCCCTGACCGTGGAGATGGCTCATATTCGTCTGTTTTCGCCTCGCTCAGCGAAGAAAATAGCCGGCTACGAGTTCCTAGTACGAAGTCTTCCTGCTTCGCCCGGAAAAACGGCCGGCATCTGCGAATGTACGCGCACTCAATTTTCCGCGCAAGGAAATTTTCAGCCATCTTCCGTAGCGCTACCGGGGATCTTCGTTAACTCTTCTCCCTGTTTTCCTTTATAAACCCGCCTCAAACTTCAAAAACCTCTGCTCCAGCTTCCATTGCGCGCTGGCTTTTTCGTTTGCTCGCAAAAACTCTTCGCAGCCTTTCGACATTTTCTCCGCGCCCAAAGTGTCCTTGGCGCAGGAGTTCGCCGTTTTTAAAAAACTGTCGCTCTGCGCCCACAAGCTTTCTCCCGGCAAGAAGGCATGTTCCATTCCCGTCCGCACCATTTTCTTCAAGTCCGCGTAGGAAAGCCCGTAGGTCTCGACCGCCCGCACATACTCATTCGTCAAATCAATCCGCGAGACTCCTTCATCGTCCGTCGAGAGAGCCACGGGTACGCCAAACTGCCGGTAAAACGGCAGAGGATGATCCTTTCCGCTTACGCCCAGGATCAAATGGTTGCTCGAGAGGTTGATTTCCACCATCACGTGTCTTCCCGCCATCTCCCGCAGCAATTCGTACGGATGGTTCTCGTACAACACGTCAACCCCGTGACCAATCCGCTCCGCCCCGGCTTCCACCGCCAGCCGGATGTGGCAACAGAGATCCGCCGGTGGCACTTGCCCGTAGGTAATCTCTCCGGCATGCAGGGCGATATGCACTTGGGGATAAACCTCGTGCAAATACTTCACCATCTTCATGTGTAGGGCATAATCCCGCCGGGAGATGTATCCGTCTTCCGGCATGACGAAATTGATGCCGACGATGGTTTCGGGAGCCGCTTGTGCCGATTCGAACGCCAGCAGCGCCTGGGCGAACACGATCTCCTTCGCTTTTCCGCGCAATACCTGCCAGATGAAACGCACGTCCACGTTGCACGCCTCAGCTGCGGCTTCGGGTCGCTTGCAATGCTCCATTTCCCGGCGTTTCTTTTCCGTATCCCGAAATCCTTCTACCACGCTGGCCACGTTCTTTGCCAGGCCGTGGGCCAGGAAACCTTCCCGCATCAAGGCGAAGTCGTCGTTCCAAGGAACAATCTTCGCGATATTGGCCGCCGGTTGATAGTCCGGAGTCTGCATTAACTCCATGTACTGTTCGTTTTGTGCCCCAGCGCGCCTCGCGGCTTCGTCGACCCACTCCGCGTGGTGTTTGGAATCGATCCCGGAAAACTTAGCGAAGCTATCGAAAAAATGATCATGCGCTGTGAAGCTTCCATAAGGAACGAACCCGCGCATGGAAAACGAATCCACCAGCGCGTCATAGAGCCCCTGCCGGCAGAGCGCCGCCTTTGCGGGCACGATTTCGTCGGTCCTCCATTTTTCCGGGCAATCTTCTTCATTCACCATGCCTGCGAGACATGCCGTGAATGCGGCTTCCTTCACATTCAGGCATAGCCCGTCTTCGGCGGCGTCCTTAATAAACGTTTCCGCGTAAATCCCGCCGCTCAGGTGATAGTGCAGGTCCGCGCCTTTGGGAAAGCCGAGCAGGAAATGACGCAGTTGCAAGGGATTCTGCCGCGCCGCCGCGAGGTTCTTTTCCGCGAGAGCCTCTCTTGTTTCGGCTTTTTTTGTGGATTTCTTTGCTGGGGATCCCTGTGCGCCAGCAAAGCGCGTCATCGTGCCCGCCAGCAAAAACACAACAACCATCGCGCTCGGCGTACGCTTCTTGTTCATGGGTTTACCTTACTAACCGCGGATTTAAGGGTTAAATCTAGTTACCTCGAGCTTGCACTTGGATAGGCAGCCGAAAATAATAATGTACTCACCAAGTAAATCGTTTCGCCCGCCCATGGCAACGGTGTCTCGGGCTCGAATTTGCCCGAGGGCAGCGGCCACGAAACCCGCGAAGGTCGCACAGGTCAAGCCCGGCAGTCAAAGAGTCCCCAGCCAGAATCAAAAGCTCGCTCCTTACCGAGGTCAGATCTTCGCCACGAACCTTCCGTGATGGCCTGATCGCTTAGATTGCAAGAAGAACGGGAAAACAGAAACGCCACCAAACTCAAAAAACTTCCCCATCAAGCGGCCGTCGCCCCATTTTTGGCTCCGCACCAGCCGTTCCTATGGGAAAAGTCCCCGCACGAGCGTGGCTTCCGCAACCCGGCCCACGGCTACGGTCATAGCCGCGGCGCGCGGCGGCACGTGATGCTTGCGCATGGCTTCCAGCATGTCATGGAAGCCGCGCACCATGATTTTCTGCAGGCGCACATTCACTTCGTCGGAGGCCCAGAGCAGGCCTTCCTGGTTCTGCACCCATTCGAAATAGCTCACCGTCACGCCGCCCGCGTTCGCCAAAATGTCCGGCAGCACGGTGATGCCGCGGCGCGCAAGAATCTCATCCGCATGCGGCGTCGTGGGTCCGTTGGCGGCTTCGGCCACGATGCGCGCCTTTACCGCTTCGGCGTTCTGCAAAGTAATCATGTTTTCGAGCGCAGCCGGGACCAGGATGTCGCACTTCATAGTCAGCAAATCGTCGTTCGAAATGCGCGAAGCCCCGGGCATGCCCACCACGGTGCCGGAGCGTTCCTTGTAACGGATGGCCTTCATGGGGTCGATGCCGCGCGAGTTGGTCACTCCACCGCGCGTATCGCTCAACGCGATAATTTTGGCCTTTTTCTCCGCCAAAAGCCGTGCAGCCGTTGCGCCGGCATTTCCAAAGCCCTGAATCGCCACGGTGGCGCCGCGCAAGGAAATCTTTTTCACTTTGCAGGCCTCTTCCACCACGTAGACCAAACCCTGCGCGGTAGCTTCGCCCCGCCCCAGCGAACCGCCGATGGAAATCGGTTTCCCGGTAACCACGCCGGTTACTGTGTGACCCACCATCATGGAATAGGTATCCATGATCCAAGCCATGGTCTGCGAATCGGTATACACGTCGGGCGCGGGAATGTCCTGGTCCGGCCCGATTAGCGGCAGGATCTCGCTGGCGAAGCGGCGTGTCATGCGCTCCAGCTCGCCCTTGGACATGCGCTTGGGGTCGCAAATGATGCCGCCCTTCGCCCCGCCGAACGGCACATTCACCACCGCCGTTTTCCACGTCATCCACGCCGCGAGCGCCTTCACTTCGTCCAGCGTAACGCCGGGGTGGTAACGGATCCCGCCCTTGCCAGGGCCGCGCGAAACGTTGTGCTGCACGCGGAATCCGGTCATCACTTTCACTTGCCCGTTGTCCATCTTCGTGGGCAGGGACACTTCCAGGATGCGCTTCGGCGTGCGCAGCACCTGCCGCAGGCCGGGATCCAGCTTCAAAATTTCCGCCGCCATATCAAACTGGATTTGCGCGATGCGAAAGGGATTCAATTCCTCCCGCGGAGCTATCCGCGGCACCATTGGTGGAGCGCCCGTGGGACGGGTTGGAACGGGGGGTTTTGCGACCGTGGCCATCAGCTTCGGTCCTTTCCTCTGCTCGAGTTTGATTCAAGTGCGTGTTTCCGGGCCGAACTACGCTTGCTTTATCTTCTTTCAGGCGTTCGCCACATACTTTCTTGGCTCACCCATAAACTTGTTACGGCACTCCTCGGAGCAGAAGTACACCGGCCGGCCGCTGCTCCGCTCCGCGATGGCCAGATTCTCGGCCAGGTGCATGCCGCACACCGGGTCGCGCACCAGTCTTCGCGCCACCGCATCGCTGGGCACCTCCAGAGGGTCATTGCTGTTCCTAGTTGCTCCGCCCATGCTGGCCACCAGGCGGCGCAGCAGCGAAACGCTCCAGGAAACGATCACCACCCAGAAGAGAAACCGAACAAGGCGCACAATAAAAGCCATAGTTCTCGAAATGCAACCTCATGCTTAGACGTCTAGCCAGCTGGAAATCGGCATTGAGGCGAGTGTATGCAGGGATAAACTGGGCGTCAAACGAAAATGTGTAGTTTCAAGAGGTTGCGTCGCGGAAAGGCGCCGGTTTTCGGCACCGGAAACATCCCTAAAATTGTAATAAGTATATTTGTTATCAATAAATTACCCAGACGGACTGCCCCGGGAGTTGTGCTCTAGTTCACTGCGGGAATCCGCTCGATCCCCAGGTACGGCCTCAATACTTCCGGGACCAGGATCGATCCGTCGGCTTGCTGGTAGTTTTCCACTACCGCAATCCAAGTGCGGCCCACGGCCAGTCCGGAGCCATTTAAGGTGTGCACAAACTCGCTTTTCCCTCCGCCTTGCGGCTTGAAACGAATGCCCGCGCGCCGCGCCTGAAACGCTTCGCAATTGGAACACGAGGAAATCTCACGGAATTCATTGCTGGATGGCAGCCACACTTCCAGGTCATAGGTTTTCGCCGAAGCGAATCCCATATCTCCGGTGCATAAAAGGACGGTGCGATAGTGCAGGCCCAACTTTTGCAGGATGGTCTCCGCGTGGCGCACCAGCGCTTCGTGTTCCTCGTAGCTCTTGTCCGGGTGAGTGAACTTGAAGAGTTCCACCTTCTGGAACTGGTGCTGGCGCAGGATGCCTCGCGTATCTTTGCCCGCCGCGCCTGCCTCGGAGCGGAAGCATGCCGTCCAGGCGGTCACGTGAATGGGCAGTTGGTCTTCGGTCAGCGTCGCGTCGCGATGCAGGTTATGCAGTTCCACTTCCGAGGTCGGCGTAAGCCAAAAATCCGTGCCCTCCAGCTTGAACAGGTCGGCCGCAAACTTCGGCAACTGGCCCGCGCTCATCAACGAAGCCGTGTTGACCAAGAACGGCGGCAAAATCTCCGTGTAGCCGTGTTCCCGCGTGTGCACATCCAGAAAGAAATTCGCCAGCGCACGCTCCAGGCGAGCACCCCAGCTTTTGTATACGGCGAACCGCGCCCCCGTGATGCGCGCTGCCGCTTCCAGGTCCAGAATTCCTGCCCGCTCTCCCACTTCCCAATGCGGCTTGGGCTCGAAATCGAATTTCGGCGGCATGCCCCAACGCCGCACCTCCTGATTGTCCTCGGCTCCCTTGCCATAAGGGACGCTCGAATGCGGAATATTGGGGATCGTCAGCAGCAACTCCCGCTGACGTGCGTCCAGCTCATCCACCCGAACGTCGGTCTGCTTGATGGTCTCCGAGACCTGCTTCATCTCTGCGATCAGTGCGTCGGCGTTTTTCTTTTCTTTCTTCAAGCGCGCGATTTCGTCGCTGGCTTTATTGCGTTGCGCCTTGCGCTGTTCGTTCGCAGTGATGAGTTCCCGGCGCTCCTTATCGAGCGCGCGGAAGCCGTCAAGATCCAGCGTCGTGTTGCGCCGCTTGGCCATGTCTGCAAATAAATCGAAATGTTCCCGGAAATAGCTCAGATCATGCATGGTCAGAAGAGAATACCTTACCGGCTCGCCAACCGTCGACTTTGGCGCTTTTTGCTACTTCAGCAGAATTTGGGTTTTGCCGATGTCACCGCTATCACAAAAAGGTGAGCGGCCGGTGGGGGTTCCGGCCGCTCTGGCGTGGGGGATGGAGGGTTACTCAGCTGGCAGATCGATCTCGGGATTTCGGAGGGGCCGGTTGTTCCACTGCGCTCGCCAGCAGCAGAACAACGCACAGGAGCAAGATCGTTATGATCATCCCGCCCACCCGGAACCCGAACCTATCTCCCAACTGCAAATGCGATTTTGCAGGTTAGAAAAGAGAGTGTCTGTAGGCCAGGGGATTCAATCGGGCCAGTACTTCCCGGTGGTACTTTTGGGGTAGTGTGGAGCAGGAAAATAAAAAAGGGGGCCGGTGCAAGCCCCCTTCTATTGATTCGACCCCCCAATAACCGGACGCTCAGTCGAGGTTGAGGTCCAGCCACCCCGGGAAGCCAATCTCATGAATTACCCGTCATAGTGCAAGCTTCTTGCCACCAACTGCCCGATTCGACGCATTTGCCTAATTGATTCAAACATTGGAAGTTAATGGAATTCTTCTCTTGACGACGGCCGATCCACTTAACGGAAATCTACAAATTCTCACAGAGTCCATCCCGGTTCCTACAGAGTTTTGGAATTCCACAACCGGGAGTCTTCGTTTTCCTTTCTTATCCTTGCGCCATGACCTCGCCGGTTTGAGGTGCCGGGCGCCACTTCCTCCAGGCCCAGCGCGCCGGCAAGCCAATCAACAGTGCCCACAGCAAAATGACCGGGCCTCGGCCGACAGCGAAGATCGCGATCGCCGAAAGACTGCCCAGGGCGTCGGAAAATCCGGTCAACGCCGCGTTTCGAAACTGCACGGCGATGCCTTCGGCCGGCGCAGGCACCTCTTCCCGCAACGAAAACAACACCTGCGCAAAAGTGACGCGATGTTCAGCGGTCATCCGCTCCCCTTCGAGGCGAGCGATTTCTGCACTGACGCTGGCAAGTTCCCTTTGCACCTTTGCCTGATCCATTACTTTGCCGCCCTTGGCCAGAATCCCCTGCAATCGCGCAAGCGAGTTCTGCGCATTCGTCAGCCGGGCTTCCAAATCGGCGCGTTGCTGGGTAATCTCGTCCGCTGTCTGCTCTTCGCCTTCGACATTCCCGAGGGTCTTCAAATCAGTCACGGTGGCCGCAAACTCCGTGGAGGGAACGCGCAGCGTTGCGGTCAACAAGCTCGCGGAGGGCTGGCTCACCATGCGAAGTTTCGCTACATACCCATGGTGCCGGTCGAGGATCTCTTCGAGAGAGTTTTGCGAATGCGCGAATTGTTTCGTGGCCACCGCCAACTCTGCCGCATGCGCAATGAGCGGTGTCGCGTAGCCTTCCGGGTCGGCCAGCGAATCAGAAACCTTTCCCCCTGCCACTGACGATGACATGGGCGCCATGCTTTTGGAATTTTGCCGGATTCGTTCCCACTGTGCCTTCCTGTCTGCGTCTATCCGCTCTTGCAGCATCGAATTCGTCGAACTGCCGCGTGATCCGGGCGGTTTTGGAAGATTGTGCGGCGTTCGTGCCATCCACGAAAGAAACAATAGTCCGGTGCTCAGTCCGAGAATGGTCAGGAGCATTCGCTTGGTGGAAGATAACTTTTGAAACCAGCCGTCAAGGGAAGGAAACGTGGTTTTCATGGATGGCCTCCAATGCCTTCCCCTTTAGAACGGAGGCCGACGAATCTCTTGCAGGGGTTTTCAGGTGAGCATCAAGCGCCGATGGCGGCTCGCAGGGCGCTGGCGATAGACTCGGAATACCGTTTCACGTCCTCCTGGTGCTCCGCCTCGACCATCACACGCGCCAGCGGCTCGGTTCCCGAATAACGCACCACCACGCGCCCGTTGGCTCCCAGCGCTTCTTGGGCTTCCAACAGAGCCTTGGACACATCCGGCAGGGACTCGAGCACAGGCTTGGACTTCACCTTTATGTTCACGATGACTTGCGGATAATCCTTCAATCCAGCCGCCAGTGCCTCTAGCGGTCCGCGCAACGACACCAACGACGCCACCTTCACTGCCGTCAACAAGCCGTCTCCCGCCGGACTATCGTCCAGGAAGATAATGTGCCCGGACTGTTCGCCACCAAGACTGTTTCCCGACTTTAACATCTCCTCGAGAACGTAGCGGTCGCCCACGGCGGCGCGTGCCAGGGAGATTTCGTCGCGCTCAAGAGCACGCTCCAATCCAAGATTGGACATGGAGGTCGCCACCACGCGATTGCCTTTCAGCTGGTTCTGCGATTTCAGATAGCGGCCCGCCAACAACATCACGCCATCCCCGTTCACAACGTGGCCGCTGCCGGCAACAAAAAGCGCGCGGTCTGCATCTCCGTCAAACGCCACGCCGAATTGCGCGCCTTCCGCCAGCACCCGCTTCTGCAATCCTTCCGGATGCAGTGAGCCGCATCCCGCGTTGATATTGCGCCCATCTGGCTCCACGGCAATGGCCACAACATCCGCGCCCAGGCTGCGAAACAGTTCCGGCCCCAACTGGTAAGCGGCGCCGTTTGCGCAGTCCAGCACCATGCGCATCCCGGACAATTTCGCCCCCGGGATTACCCGGCTGCGCAGGAACTCCAGATACTCCACATGCAACTGGTGTCTCGCCTCGAGTGCGGGGAGCTTTGCGGGCGCCGGTCCCCCGCGCTGCCGGATGATTTCCGCCTCCAGTTCTTCTTCCATCGCATCGGGAAATTTCATTCCCTCGTGCGAAAACAGCTTCACGCCGTTATCGTGATAAGGATTGTGCGAAGCGGAAATCACCACGCCGGCCTGGAAATCGTTTTCGCGCACCAGGCATGCTACACCTGGCGTGGTGATCACTGCGGCGAATTCCGCGCTTGCGCCCGCTGCTTGCAATCCGGCGGTCAGGAGCTGCGCGATGTGCGGCCCCGATTCGCGTGTGTCCATCCCAATCAAAACATGAGCCGCGCCGAGTTCCTTCTTGAGATAAGCGCCGATGGCCCGTCCGGTAGCATAAAGGGTCTGATCATCCAGAGGCGGTGTGCCGGGGATGCCGCGCATTCCATCGGTACCAAAAAGTTCTTTCGCCATAATTTTCGTGTTGCTTCCAGCAGAGTCTAGCACACCCGATCAGCGCTTTGCTCACACGCGGCCAGTACTCGAAACACGCGTTTCACGGTTAATTTTCGTTAGTATTTCGCGGCTTTGCCTCGCCAGAGCCTTGGGAATTTCCCCATTTGTGCTAATTTGGTGCTCATAGAGGTGTCGCTTGTCCACGACGGAAACGCAGCCAACAACCACCGTCTTCCGCATCTCCGGCTCCACGTTCAGCCTGCGACTGATCGCCGCGGCTATTCTGCTTTTATTCTTCTATTACGCCGCGGGCGTGGTCATCACCATCATGCTTTCCGTACTGATCGCCTATTTTCTGGATCCGGCGGTGGAATTTCTGGAGCGTCTTCGCGTGCCGCGCACCCTCGGCGCACTCGTTCTGGTGGTGCTCCTGATTCTTGTGCTCGTTGCCGTCAGTTACACGGTGTGGCTGCGCACCTCGGAGTTTGCCGCCGATTGGCCAAAGTATCGCGACATCCTGCGCACGGCCACCGGCAACGTGCAAAAGCAGATCAGCGGCTTTGAGGGCAGCGTCAACGAACTGACCAGTTCCGGCCCGCCGCCAAAAGCGGCCGCGCCCACTGGCGAAAGCAACGCGGTTCATAATCTGCTGCTCCGCGGCATCGGCTCGCTCTACGCATTGGTGCTCGAGGCCACCTTCGTACCCTTCCTGGTTTTCTTCATGCTGGCAGAAAAGCGTGAGGTCTGGCACGGCACGCTGCAACTGTTTCCGGTCAGCCGCCGCACGCAGGTGAAAGAGACGCTTGAGGACTTGCGCGACGTGCTCCGCGACTACCTGATCGGCATGTGCGTGGTAACCCTGGTGGTGGTCGCCCTCAGTAGCATCTTTTTCCTGATTCTCGGTCTCGATTACCCCGTCATGGCTGGTGTCACTTCCGGCCTGCTGAATATGGTCCCGTATTTGGGCGCTGTCCTTGCCTGGATTCCCGGGTTCATGCTCGCCATCATCAAATGGAAATCCGTCAGCCATTTCTGGATTATCGCCGCCGTGCTCACTGGCATCCATGTGATTGCGCAAAACCTGATCGCGCCTCAGTTGGTCGGGCGTCAGGTGCGCCTCAATGCCGTGGCCATTACCGTAGCCTTGCTCTTCTGGGGCTGGGTGTGGGGCGGCATGGGCCTGATTCTCGCCATTCCCTTGACCGCGGCGCTTCGCGTCATCTGCGACCACACCGAATCTTGGAAACCCGTGGCGCGCTGGCTCAGCGCCTAGCCTTTCCTATGCCGTAATCCTGGGAACCTCGCATGGAAATCCGCTGCAATCTGCTGAAGCTTGCGGTCCTTACTATTCTCGCGTTGCCATTCTTCACAACCTCCGCCTTCGCGTGGGGATGCAAAGGGCACCAGACTGTTGCTCTGATTGCCGAAAAACATCTGACCCCCGAAGCCCGGCAATTTCTCGACAAGCTGCTGAACGACAATGCAATCGATCCCCAGTTAAAGCGCTTCTGTGGCAACTATTCCAGCAGCCTGTTGGCCGACGGCGCCACCTGGCCCGATGACATCCGCAATACCGCCCGTAACGGCAGTTGGCACTACATTGACATCCCTCGCCGCTCGGCGCGCGCCCCGCTTGCCTCTTTTTGCGGAGAGTCGGGTTGTATCACGCAAGCCATCGCCGCACAGTTGGCTACCTTGAAAGATGGGCACGCAGACCCGCACAAGCGCGCCGATGCCGTCCGCTACCTGGTGCACTTCGTGGGCGACCTGCACATGCCGCTGCACGCTTCAACCAACAACGACGAGGGTGGCAACTGCGTTCCCGTGCAGTATTTCCGCCGCAAGCCTCACGAGCGCAATCACTCCTACGTTCCAAATCTGCATGCCCTTTGGGACACTACAATCCTGGAACGCGACATGGAAGGAGCCGATCCCGCGGAATATGCGGAGTTTCTCGAGGATTCATTCCGCGACGAACTACCCGGTTGGAAGAAGGCCGGAGTCGACATCGAAGACTGGGCCTGGGAAAGCCACGAACTTGCGGAAACTTATGCGTATGGGCAACTCACTCCCAAAGATCCGGTCGAGACCCCCGCGGCTGTGCATGCTTGCACTGACGACAACAACGTTGGCGGGCGATTGCTCAACCTGCATTTTGTTGCCGATGCGCACTACCAGGAAGTCGCCGCGCCCATCGTGGAAAAACGTATTGCTCAAGCGGGTATTCGTCTAGCGCTGCTCTTGAACGAAGCAGTGAAATCCCTCGAGGCTTCAAATTAGCGCTTTTCCGCGCTCTTGTTTCCCGCCGCCTCCAGCGGACCCAGCGACTTGATGTAGCTCACCAGTTGCCAGCGTTGCGGCTCTGGCAATTTCGACCACACCGGCATCTTCTTGCGCACCACGCCGTTCGTCAGGATCCAGAAGATCGTCCCCGGAGTGGCCTCCTGGACTTCTTTTGCGCGCAGGCTCGGAGCCTTTTTCCCGCCGGTAGCTTGCTGGCCATGACAGTCCTCGCAATGCTCTTCAAACAGCACGCGTCCGGCGGCCGCCGCGTCGGGATCGTTTGCCAACGGATTGACTCTGTTTCGGTATTTCTCCGGGGCTTTGCCGAGCTCCGCATACACCGATTCCTGCTCCGGCGTTTCCGTCTTTGCCGACACCGCGCCCAGCACCGCCAAACCCGCGAACAGTAATCCAGTCGTTCCCGCCAGTGTCCCGATTCTCATTCCTGCTTCCCCCTGAACAGATCTGCCACCTTGCGCCCAAATCCTGAAATCTCGTAGGAAGCTCCCCAACGAAGCAAAAACTGGTGGCTCATGTCGTTGAGTCCAAAGCTCGGTTCAATCTTAAACGTCCATCCTGATGGCAGATTCCAGGCCAGGGCTGGCGCCACGTAATGCGAGGTGTGGTGCAAGCCAAAGCTGTAGCGGTCGCCCAGGCCGCCGTACATCTCCACCCCGGCGATAAAGTGTTGCAGGCAGAGATTGCATTTGCGAGTCGCTCCTTTCACAGCCAGCGGACGGCTCGCTCCCAGCGCGTAGCCAAATTCCCAGGGATCGTTCGAAAGATTCTTGACCGCAAGAGTGTTCTCCGTGAAGTTCCAGTCCTTGTAGTTGCTGGAAAGGATCAGCTTCAACTCCATCTCGCGATTCCGCTCGCGGCGCGCCTCGGCATTGGGAGCCAGAAAGTCGGACTCCACGTCGTGCCCTTCTACTTCTTTCAGGATTTTGTCCGCGCCGTTGATGTCCTCAAATTCCATGTACAGCACGGGATTGATCCAGTGCTCTTTGTTGAGCGGCCGCACGCGGTTCTCCCAGCGAAACCCCGTGAACACGGTGCTGTCGCCAAAGGTGGTCTGCCCGTCCAGGTAGAACTCCGTGGTCCACCAGGCCGTCGCGCCGTATTC
>DATFSI010000142.1:0-17114 GCA_035262705.1 Candidatus Acidiferrum sp.
AAACGGCGGCACGCTCATCGTGCAATACAACCGCGACTTCATATGGAACAAGTTCCTCCCCGCACCTTATCCTGCCACCATCGGCAATCCCACGCCGCGCATCACCGACGAAAACGCCGAAGTGAAATTCCTCAAGCCCGACGACCGCCTACTCAACTGGCCCAACAAAATCACCCAGGAGGACTTCAAAAACTGGGTCCAGGAGCGCGGCCTCTACTACTGGAGCGATTTCGACTCCAAGTACACCCCGCTGCTTTCCATGCACGATCCCGGCGAACAGGATCTCACCGGCGGCCTCGTCTACACCTCGTACGGCAAAGGCGCCTACATTTACACCGGCCTCGCCTTCTTCCGCGAGCTTCCAGAAGGAATCCCCGGCGCCTACCGCCTTTTCGTCAACCTCCTCTCTGCCTCGCAACAGACCCGGTAGCGCCGGCATCCAGCAGGCAATCTAGGGCTCGCCTGCCTGCCCAATCTGTCGAGGCCGTCCCTGCATTTGCCGTAAACCAACTAAGCACACGCGTCCGCACGCGCCTCGCTCTGCGCTATGCTCTGTTTGTCCTGTTGCAGCAATATTTCGCGCTTCCCTCTCGCCCCGAGTCGAAGCGCGCCTAAATCTTGGGGAGCGGATCCAGCATGAAACTTTCTAACCGCGCGCCGCGCATGGCTTTTCTCCATCGCGCATTTTATTTTTCTCTACTCGTCCTTCTCAGCCTCGCTCTCGCCTCCACTGCCTGCGCGCAGAAGAAAAAGAAAAAAGATGATAACTCTACTCCGCCCCCCGCCGCCGCGCAGCCTCCCGACGAACAGAAAATCGACGTCGCCATTGGCGAGATGCTCGGCGCCTGGCAACTCGGCGACATCGAAAAGCTCCACGCGCACTACGCCGACGACGTGGACGTCGTCAACGGCATGTGGGCGCCACCCGTCGTTGGGTGGCCAACCTATCTCACCAGCTACCAATCGCAGCGCGCCCGCTCGCAGCAGGTCCGCCTCGATCGCAGCAACACCCTCATCCGTATTACGCCGGAAGGCAACACCGCTTGGGCCTGTTATCAATGGGAATTTACTGCCGTGGTGGATGGAACTCCGGTTTCAGCCTTCGGTCATACTACGTTGGTCTTCGAAAAACGCAACGGAGTCTGGTTGATCGTGCACAACCACACTTCCTTGGTGCAAGCTTCCCAGACGGGAACACCTGCCACTCAGCCGCCTGCGGCAACACCCACAAAGCCCTGAACCCGAGGGGGGCCTCTTCTTCGCCGCCGCTCGCGGTCAGAAATTCTTTAACCCGTGGTATACGAACATCCCAGCGATCACCAGCAGCAGCACGCCTGACGTGATCCCGCTCATCATCAACGGCTTCCCCAGCGATTCAATTCTCTGAATCAGCTCGCGCTGCTCCTTGGCCATGTGTTCTTGCGCCGCGTCAATGAAGATCTGGTCGTCTTCATGGCTGGAGAGCACGCTCCGCCAAGCAATCAAAACCAGGAATATGGCGGTAACGACCCCCCAGACGATCAGAAGATACAACAGCGGCCCCTGAAAAGCCTCCTCCATGGCAACCTCCGTTGAAACCCCTCGGCGACCCCCACCCCTGAGCAGGCGTCGCTTTTCAGGCGGAGTATAGCACTCTGGCTAAGGAATACTAGTGCCTCGGTGGCGAGAGGGTGAACTCGGTCAGGCCCGCGAAATAGCCCATTTTTAGCGTACTCAGGTGGCCTGAACTGCACTGCGGTCTACCTTGCCTCTTCCGACTCCAAATATTTAACCGGCGAGGTCATTCGCGTCTCCGGCGGTCTTCTTTAGCAGACCCGGCGGAAAACGTGTTTGGCACCGGAGGTCGCAGCTAGCTCCGACACGACAGGAAGAAGGGTCTTAACCCCTGAGGAATTGCTTTTTCCTTTCCTCAATCCGCTATCTGTGCGTTAACTTCGACCTTTCGCAGAACCCTCCAATGTTCTTATTGCGCAAGTTTCTGCTCGGAAAACTTGCCCTTTCGTACAGTATCCCCTTTTCCGGAGCGCGTGCTAGAAAAGTTAGAAATGAGGGGTGTGCGATGAAAAGATTCGTTCGCAGCCTGTGTCTCGCATTGCTCTTGAGCAGCCTCGTCTCGGTGCCTTCGGCTCGCGCCAGTTGGTGGCATCGTCACCATAAGGATTCCACCGACAACAGCGCCAGCAGCAAACCACCCAAGGCCAAAAAAGAACGGCACCACCGTCACGAAAAGGCTTCGCGCTCGGCTGATAGCACCTCGGCCATGACCAACGGCCCTCGTTCCATCGGCCATTGGCATCCCATGCCTGGTCCCGCCGGCGCCGGCGCCCGCTGAAGCTCACACAACCAAGCCGATCTACATTTTTATCGCCTCGGTAGGCCCGGCGGGCTTCTGCGTTTCGTTGACAAACACCCCTGCCCACTCCAAAATAAGACTTGCCTGTTTTTCCCGCAGCTGTGCCCGGATGGCGGAACTGGCAGACGCGCTAGCTTCAGGAGCTAGTGGCCTCACGGTCGTGGAGGTTCGAGTCCTCTTCCGGGCACCATTCCCTCCATCGTTCTAAATTCTTCCCGTGTTTTCAAATGCTGCAGAATTCCCGTGCTTGACACCCGCCCTGTCCTGCGGATAGATTCCCAGCGTTTCCCGGCCCCTTTCGGCAAGCGCAACGCTCGGTTCGTTTCAGTCCCAGGGTGGGCGATGGATATTTTTCCTCACGATATCCTGCTGGTAGGCGGTGGAGGCGCAGGTCTGCGCGCCGCGATCGCTGCAGCCGAAGTTAATCCCGACCTCAAAATCGCGGTCATCTCCAAGGTCTATCCTATGCGCAGCCACACCGTTTCCGCCGAAGGCGGAGCCGCGGGCGTGGCCAAGGCCGACGATTCGCTCGACGAGCACGCTTACGACACCATCTCCGGCGGCGACTGGCTCTGCGATCAGGACGCCGTCGAGGCCTTCGTCAAGGAAGCGCCGCAGGAACTCTTGCGCCTGGAACGCTGGGGCTGCCCCTGGAGTCGCCAGGACGATGGCCACATCGCCGTCCGCGCCTTCGGTGGCATGAAGAAAATGCGCACGTGGTTTGCCGCGGACAAAACCGGCTTTCACATGTTGCACACGCTCTTCCAGACTTCGATGAAGTACACCACCGTCGAGCGCTACGACGAGTGGTTCGTCACGCGTTTGCTGGTGGACGAAGGCCGCATCCAGGGCGTCGTGGCCATCGAATTGATGTCCGGCAGAATCGCCGCCATCCTTGCGAAAGCCGTCATTCTTTGCACCGGGGGCTGCGGCCGGGTCTTTCCCTTCACCACCAATGCCAACATCAAAACCGGCGACGGCATGGCCCTTGCCTATCGGGCAGGGGCGTTCCTCAAGGACATGGAGTTCATTCAGTACCATCCGACAGGCCTTCCCTTCACCGGCATCCTCATCACCGAAGCCACGCGCGCCGAAGGCGGCTACCTCGTTAACAAAGACGGCTATCGCTACCTGCAGGACTACAACCTTGGCAAGCCGGAGCCCAAGCCGGTGCTGCGTTCCATGGAACTCGGTCCGCGCGATCGCTTGTCCCAGTGCTTCGTCAAGGAAATGGAAAAGGGCCGCACCTTGCACGGCCCCTATGGCGACTACGTGCACCTGGATCTTCGCCATCTCGGCGAAAAATTGATCGACACCAAGCTGCCCTTTGTTCGCGAGCTTTGCCTTAAATACGAAAACATCGACCCGGTCAAAGAAATGATCCCCGTGCGGCCGGTCGTCCACTACATGATGGGCGGCGTGGACACGGACATCAACGGCGCAACCTCGTTACCCGGCCTCTACGCTGCGGGCGAAGTGGCCTGCGTCAGCATCAACGGCGCCAACCGCTTGGGCTCCAATTCGCTTCCGGAACTCCTCGTCTTCGGTGCGCGTGCCGGACGCGCCGCCGCCGAATTCGCTCTTCAACAGCACGCCGCGGGCTCGGCCGTTTATACTCAAGCTGAAGACGAAAGAAGGGGCATCGAAGCCCTTCTGGCAAAAATCGGCGGCACTGAACGCATTGCCGATATCCGCGAAGCCATGCAGAAAATCATGGAGAAAAGCGCCGGCATCTACCGCACCGGAGCGTCGCTCGACGAAGCCGAAGCGCAGCTACTGCAGCTTCAGGAGCGCTCCTCGCGCATCACCCTCGACGACCACAATCTCACCTTTAACACGCAGCTCATGACCGCGCTCGAGCTCTCCTTCATGCTCGACGTTGCGCTCTCCATGGTCCGTTGCGCCCGCCAGCGCACCGAATCGCGCGGCGCGCACCAGCGCTCCGATTTCCCGGCGCGCGACGACAAAAACTTCCTGGCTCACTCCATGGTTTCGCGGAAGCTCGATGGCACGGCGCAGGTGGAATACCAGCCGGTGAAGATCACCCGCTGGCCGCCCGGCGAACGCGTCTACGGCCAGCCCGCGGAGAAAGCAGCCCAAGGGTAAACATCGTGGCGGAAACGATTCAACTTGAAGTCACTCGTTATTCTCCGGAGAAGGATTCCGCGCCCTCCTTCCAGAAATACGAAGTGCCACTGCGCAAGGATTGGGTGGTCCTTGACGCCCTCAACTACGTGAAGGACAAGCAGGACGGCTCGTTGACGTTTCGCTGGTCCTGCCGCATGGGCGTCTGCGGCAGTTGCGGCATGATGGTCAATGGCGAGCCGAAACTAACCTGCGCCACCTTTCTTTCCAAATATGCGCCCGGCCCCGTCCGCGTTGAGCCGCTCCGCTATTTCCCCATCGTCCGTGACCTGGTCGTCGAAATGTCCGACTTCATGGCCAAGTTCCGCAAGGTGAAGCCCTGGCTCGTTCGCAAGGACGACAAACCGCTCTCCGAGGGCGAATTCCTACAAACGCCAGAGCAACTCGAGGTCTACAAGCAATACAGCATGTGCATCAACTGCACGCTCTGCTATGCGGCATGCCCGGTCTACGGTCTCGATCCTTTCTTCATCGGCCCCGCCGCCATTGCCCTGGCGCAGCGCTACAACATGGACTCCCGTGATCAGGGCTCCGACGAACGCATGGACATTCTTTCGCAGCACGAGGGCATCTGGGGCTGCACCTTCGTTGGCGAGTGCACCAAGGCCTGCCCCAAAAACGTGGATCCCGCCGGAGCCATCCAACAATATAAGCTGGCTGCGACCATGAACTGGTTCAAGACACTGCTCGCGCCAAAGGCGCCCCGATGAGACCGCAACCCCAACCCGCGCCGACGCCTTACACGCCCTACCACCCCCGATGGTACCGCACCCCCGTCTCCACCTATTGGTGGATGCATCGCTGGGTTTACTTCCGTTTCGTTCTGCGCGAATTGACCAGCTTCGGTGCCGCCTATTTTTGCGTGATGACACTGTTGCTGGTCCGCGCGCTGTCGAAAGGTCCGCAAGCCTTCGAAGCGTTTGAAGTCCGGCTCGCCAGCCCGTTTTTCATTTGTATGACCGTGATTGCCTTGTTGCTCGCCTTGTTCCACACCTCCACATGGTTCAGCCTTTCCGCACACGCCATGGTAGTGCGCATCGGCGGCACCCGCGTGCCTGGCATTTTGATTGTTGCCGGGAACTACGCCGCCTGGCTGGTGGTCTCGGCGATTCTTGCCTGGTTTCTTTTGAGGTGAAGCGTGACCAAACGACCGATTGAACCGTTTCTCTGGACGCTCTTCAGCGGCGGCGGCGTGATGGCCGCGTTCTTCGCTCCTGTGCTCCTCTTTCTGTTATTTCTGGCGTTTCCGCTCGGTCTGTTCCATGCGCCAAGCTACGACGCACTGCATTCCTTTGTTGCCATGCCGCTCGTGCGGCTGGTTTTGTTCGTGCTTTGTTCCGTGCCGCTGTTCCACTGGGCGCATCGCTTCCGCTATACGCTTTACGATGGCCTGCAGATCAAACACCTCAACGAGTTTATCGACATCTTATGTTATGGCGGGGCAATTGTAGGTACTCTGCTCGCCGCCCTGCTGCTTTGGAATTTCTCCTGATTTACGCCCGGGCAAGGAGGCCCTCATGACTCTCGTGCTGAAAAAAATCTCGAAGTCCGGAATTTCCGAGGCCTTTCAAAAGGTCGAGCTCTATCGCTACCTCAACGAGCCAGAGGAAGCCGAATCCATCTGCCGCGACATTCTCGAAATCGACCCCGACAACCAGCTCGCCATTCGTCTCCTCGGCCTCACCCTCACCGACCAGTTCATCGGCGTGCGCACCGACCGCTACGGGGAGGTCGAAGCTGCTTTCCAGTCCCTCAAGGATCCCTACGAGCGTTATTACTACATGGGCCTGCTCTACGAACGCCGCGCCAAGGCTCAGCTTCGCGTCGACTATCTCCCGCACACGCTTCTGCCCCTGTTTGAAGAAGCCATGCGCTGCTTCGCTGAGGCCGAAAAAATCCGTCCCACCGGCAACGACGATGCCATCCTGCGCTGGAACCGCTGCGTTCGTCTCCTGCAAAGCCGCCCTGACTTCGAATGGGAAAAAGCCGCGCCCTCTTTCGAAGCCCACGACAGCCCTCCAGTGTAATGTGCCCTGTAGCGGCCCCGACCCGAGCGAGGCCAACCATTCTTAGTGGGCGGTTTTTAGATCGGCACCGCTGAATTCTTCTCCATCTTCGCGTATTCTCTTTCCCTATGCGCTTCCCGCATCGCCGTCCGCATTTCGTCTCCGCGAGCTTCTTGTTGATCCTTCTTACCTGCGCTCTCACTCTCCGCTCCGACGAATGGAAAGCCCGCCACGCCCTCGTCGCCCCCAACGGCACAATGACCCTCACCATTCCTCCCTCGCCCTCAGAAGTCTTCTTTCCTGGCCCCGCCGATCCTTCCGATCCTTCCTGGCTTCCCGGCATGCAGGCCTGGCGCAAGGAACGCCGCACGCAACTGCGCATGGACGATGCCGACTACACCAACCCCGATCTCGCCTGGACCCAACGCGTTTTTTCCCAAGTACAACTCCTCGTCTGGGATCGTTCCCTTTACGACCAGGAAACCCGCCAGTACACGCCCGAAAAATTCCTCGCCGAAACCGAGCACCGCCTCGGTCCCATCGACGCCGTTCTCCTTTGGCACGTCTATCCCAACATCGGCGTAGACGACCGCAACCAGTTCGACCTCCTCCGCGATCTTCCCGGTGGCCTGCCCGCGCTGCAAAAACTCGTCGGGGATTTTCATCGCCACAACGTCAAAGTCCTTTTCCCCATCCTCGCGTGGGATTCCGGTACGCGCGAAGAAGGCGCGCCTCCCTCCATCGCTCTCACGCAACTTCTGAAAGAAATCGGCGCCGACGGCATCAACTTCGACACACTCGAAAGCGTCCCTGCCGATTTTCGTGCCGCCTCCATCGCCGCCGGCCATCACCTCGCCTTCGAACCGCAATTCGAAATCCGCGACGAATCTCTCGCGTGGAGCACCCTCGGCTGGAACGACTGGGTCACCTGGGAAGATGTCCCCTACCCCTTCACGCCCATGGTCAGCAAAACCCGCTGGCTCGAACCTCGCCATATGATCAATGTCACCGACCGCTTCACCCGCGACAAAACCGACAGCCTCCAGCACGCCTTCTTCAACGGCTCCGGCTACGCCATGCTGGAAAATCTTTGGGGCTTCTGGTATCCCATGAATCCCCGCGACGCCGAAGCCGTGCTTCGGTTCACGCGCATCGAACGTGCCTTGGCCGAAAATCTCGTCAGTCCGGACTGGCAACCCCAAACACCAACGCTGCAATCCGGGGTCTTCGCCAGCAAATTTCCGCTGCCCCAGCGCACCCTCTGGACCATCGTCAACCGCAACGAATTCGACATCGATGGCGCACAACTCCGAGTGCCGTATCACCCCGGCCTGCACTATTACGATCTCTGGCATGGCGTTGAGCTTCAGCCACGCATCGACGCCCAGCGAGCCACTCTTAGCTTTTCCCTGGAAGGCCTCGGTTTCGGCGCCGTTCTCACCACTGACGAAACCGCCTCCGCCCCCCCACTCCGCGAACTTCTCCCCTTCATGGCCGAACGCTCGCACAACCCCCTGCGCGATTATCCGCGGACCTGGTCTGCCGTTCCACAAACCATCGTCGAAATTTCGCCCACCAAACCCGCAGCCTCTGCGCCCACCGGAATGATCAAAATTTCCGAAGGCGATTTCGATTTCTCCGTCCGCGGCATCGAAATCGAAGGCGGCAACGACCCCGGGGTCGATGTCCAATACCCCTGGGAAAATTCCCCGCGCCGTTCGCACCTGCATCGCCTGCACCTGCACGCTTATTACATCGACCGCACACCGGTCACCAACGCGCAGTTCAAGCACTTTCTCGACACTAGCCATTACCATCCTGCCGACGACCACAATTTCCTTCGCGACTGGTCCAACGGCAACTTCCCCGTAGGGTGGGACAACAAGCCTGTCACATGGGTCTCTCTCGAAGACGCGCGCGCCTATGCCGCCTGGGCTGGCAAACGTCTTCCTCATGAATGGGAATGGCAATACGCCGCACAATCCGCCGACGCGCGCGTTTATCCGTGGGGCAACGAATGGAGCACCGCCAACGCTCCCGCCGCTGATCGCGGCCACACACGCGGCCCGCTTGCCAACGCCGATGCACATCCTCAGGGCGCCAGCCCCTTCGGCGTGCTCGATCTCATCGGCAACATTTCGCAATGGACCGACGAATACCGCGACGAACACACGCGCGCCGCCATCATCCGCGGCGCCGCCGCATATCAGCCTCTAGGTTCGGTCTGGTATTTTCCGCAGACTTACCGCCTCGACGAGCATGAAAAACTTCTGCTCATGGCTCCCAGCCGCGACCGCGCTGGCACCATCGGTTTCCGCTGCGTCGTTGACACTCCCTGACCCGCTATTCCGCCGCCAGCACCGCGTACCTCACCACAAACAACGCCGTCAAAATCCATAGCAATGGGCTCACTTCTTTCCACTTTCCCCCCGCGACCTTTGCCGCTGTGTAGGTAATCACTCCCAGGCTCAATCCTGTCGCGATGCTGAACGTCAGCGGCGTCGCCACCAGCGTAACGAACGCGGGAAACGCTTCCGTGAACTCCTTCCAATCCACCATGGCAATCGATTCCGTCATCAGCGTGCCCACCAGCACCAGCGCCGGCGCGGTGGCAAACGCTGGAATCGCGGTGGCCACGGGCGAGAAAAACATCGCCGCAAGAAACAGTCCCGCCACCACCATGTTGCTCAGTCCCGTCCGCGCCCCCGCCGCAACGCCTGCGGCGCTCTCGATGTAACTCGTCACCGTGGACGTGCCCGTCATCGCTCCAAACGTTGTCCCGATGCCGTCCGCCAACAGCATGCGTCCCACGCGTAGAATCTTTCCGTCCTTCACGAAGCCACCCTGTTCGCACACCCCCACCATCGTTCCCACGTTGTCGAACAGGTCCACAAACAAAAAAATGAAAATAATCTCCAGCAGGCCAAGGTGCAGTGCGCCGCGCAAATCCATTTGCAAAAACGTCGAAGAAGGTTGCGGCAGCGCCATCCAATGCTCGGGTGCATGGGCCATCCCTCGAAAGATTCCGAATACGAACGTTCCCAGAATTCCAAGCAAAATCGCGCCGTTCACCCGCCGCACCATCAGCGCCAGCGTCAGCAAAATCCCCACGCATGCCGCTTGCGCCGAAGGATCCGCAAAGCTTCCCAGGCTCACGAATGTCGCCGGGTTGCCCACCACCAGCTTCGCGCTGCGCAATCCCACAAACGCGATGAACATCCCAATCCCGCCCGCTGTGGCGTGCTTCAGCCCCATCGGAATTCCGTTGACGATCTGCTCCCGCACGCGCGTCACTGTCAGCAGAACAAACAGCACGCCCGAAAAAAACACCGCGCCCAGCGCCGTCCGCCACGGCACATGCATCCCCAGGCAGACCGTGTACGTGAAATACGCGTTCAGCGACATTCCCGGCGCAAGCGCAATCGGAAAGTTCGCGTAGAGGCCCATTACCAGCGTCGCCACCGCCGCCGCGATGCACGTCGCAAACACCACACCCTCCGCCGGCATCCCCGCCTGCGACAAGATCTGCGGGTTCACCACGATGATGTACGACATGGTGATGAACGTCGTCAACCCGCCCAGCATCTCGCGCTTCACGGTGGTCCGGTTTTCCACCAGTTTGAATAAGCGCTCGAGCACTCTCCGCTCCTCCGTTCGAAAGGAAGCCGCCACTCTAGATTTCTCAGGCCTCTCTGTCAACACGCGCGCTCTATGCTTGGCAAAGCTGGGGCACATCGAATCAATTGCATTTTGTTGTCCGATTCCCAATCGAGAATTCCAATGCTTTTCAGAGGTTCTTCGCGTGCCGGGTGAAAAATACTTTGAATTCACGCAACGCCTTCGCATAGAGTAGGGCCAGTTCACGGGACCACACCAGGATGACCTGCCATTGTCGGGGTAGCCGTGGGTCACTGTGGCGTTCCGCCCTCACAAGCGTGCTAGAGCTTTTTCCCGGGAATACCTTTTCTCTGAGGAGAACCTATGAACAAATATCTCGTCGAGTTGATTGGGACGTTTTTTCTGGTCCTTACGGTTGGGTGTACGGTCATCGAAAAAGGCGCGGGCCCTCTAGCCCCCATCGCCATTGGTGCCTCGCTCATGGTGATGATCTTCGCGGGAGGGCATATCTCCGGTGGCCACTATAATCCGGCGGTCACCCTCGGCGTGTGGCTGCGCGGCAAGTGCGAAACCAAGGACGTGGCCCCGTACATGATTTCGCAGATCATCGGAGCCGGCATCGCCGCATTTATCGTGAAATTCTTCAAAGCCGAGACGCCCATCAGTGCCGGCAGCCTTTCTTCCTTGCCCGCACTGCTCGCCGAGTTCCTGTTCACCTTCGCGCTGGTCTATGTGGTTCTTAACGTAGCCACGGCCAAGGGCACGGCCAACAATTCCTTTTACGGCCTGGCCATCGGCATGACCGTCATGACTGGAGCTTTCGCCGTCGGAAACATTTCCGGCGGGGCTTTCAATCCCGCCGTTGCCGTAGGCGTCACGCTCATGGGCCTTTCCACCTGGCCAAACATCTGGATCTTCTTTGTTGCCGAGCTGCTTGCCGGTGCTGTCGCAGCGTTCACGTTCAAAGCGGTGAATCCCGGCGACTGATGTTTCATCCCATACACGGTTTTCCGCCGGTGATATCAGTCACTTGGGGTAGAATCTCGTCTCCGAATACGAACTCATTCGTCGTTTTTGGGGGAACCTTATGCCTTTTCCGCAAGCAAAGACGTCTCGCAGAGATTTCCTTGCCGCTTCGGCCGGCGCTGCGGTTACCGCCGCCTTGCCTAGCACTTCCTCTGCCCCTCCATTTTCTGCCGCAGCGGAAAGCGCTTTCGCCTTGGGCGCTCTGCCATCCAAACCCCAGCGCATCATCCTCGATACCGATCCCGGTGTGGATGATGCCCTCGCTATTTTCCTCGCCCTCCGCTCGCCGGAACTTCACGTCGAGGCCGTCACTCCCGTTTCCGGAAATGTGCCGCTGTCTTTCACCCTGCCGAATGCGCTGCGCCTGCTCGAAATTGCCGGCCGCCCGGAAATTCCCGTGGCTGTGGGAGCCGCCGTGCCGCTCGTCCGCCGCTTGGTCACCGCCGCCTACGTGCACGGAAACAACGGTCTGGGTGGAGTCGAGTTCCCTGAACCGAAAATCAAGCCCGTCGCCGAAAACGCTACCGATCTGATGCGCCGCATCGTCCGCGAAAATCCCGGCGAAATCACTATCGTCGCTGTCGGCCCTCTCACCAACATCGCCACGCTGCTGAAAGTCGATCCGGCCATCGCTCCGATGATCAAGTCTTTCGTGTTAATGGGAGGCGCGCTCAGCGGCGGCAACATCACCCCTGCCGCCGAATTCAATTTCTATGTGGATCCCGAAGCCGCCCGCATCGTCTTCGACTCCGGGGTCCCCATCACCATGGTTGGCCTCGACGTCACCAACAAAGTCCTTCTCCACGAATCGCAAGTACGCGTTCTGGAAGCCGCGCAGAATCCCGTCAGCCAGGCCGCCGGAAAAATCATGCGCGCCACCATGAACCGCATCAAACCGACCAACGACGAAACCGTCGTCGCCATGCACGACCCGCTCACCATCGCCAGCCTCATTGACCCGTCGGTGGTCACTCTCAAGGATTACTATGTGCAAATTGAAACCACAGGAGAAATGACGGCAGGCATGTCCGTCGGCTATTACCGCAGCCCCGTCCGCCGCTCTCCGCCCATGGATACTGGCGACAATTCGGGCCCCATCCCCACGGAAGAATTCAAGCCCAACTGCAAAGTCGCTGTCGCTGGCGACCCCGACAAGTTCTTCCGCCTTCTGCTTCCACGTCTGACGCAATCCGCCTGAGGAGGCCGGCGATGAACCGTCTCGTCGCAATCCTTTTGCTTGCTACCGCCGCTTTGGCCATGGCCCTGGCTTCGCCTGCGCCGCAATCCGCAGACTCCTGGCATCTCACCTCAGAATCCGAATCACTCGTGTCCAATCCCGCTCTTCGCGCGCAAATCTTCCGCGCGCTCGATGCTGCCGAAAAAGCAGGGACGGATCCCTCCATCTCTCATTACAAAGTCCGCGCCGCCACCGTCATCACGCTAAACGACGAAGACCACGTCGTTCTTGGCGGCAACACCGAATACGAAGTTCCCGAAGCGATTCACGGCGAATCCTCGTTGCTGAATCACGTCACCACCCTTTATGGTCCGGACGCTACGCGCCACGCCGTACGATTTGTGGCTTTCTTCTCCCAGCGCTGCGGCCTCAGCGGAAGTTGCGGCGATTGCCGCGACTATCAGCACGCCGTCACTGACTACCAGCACTTGCTTATCGTCTGCGGCCAGTCTTCGGATCACTCCGTGCGCGTCACGCGTTTCACCGACCAGCTTGTGGACGAGGACAAATTCCCAATCGCCTCGCGGGACTCCCTCCCCATCTCGCCGGCCGAACTCGCACAGCTCACCCAATCCGCTACGGAAGCGCGCACAGGCGGGGTCACGCTTTTCACGACTGGGCGTCATACCGGAGCCGCAGGCCTTTCTTATTCCGGAAAAATCTATCGTGCTGCCGGCGGCGACGATGCTGCCTTCCATTACCGCTTCCCGATTGGCGGACTCCTCCAGCAAGCCGCCACCGAGCGCGACTACTTCCTGCGTGCCATTGTTGTCGTCGGAGAAAGAGGCCAATGGCCGGTCATCAACTACCGCGACCGCCAGTACGGCTTCGAATCCAGCAGTTTTAACCACGAAGCAGGCAAGCCGCCAATCACCTTAATCCTCGCTGACGGCCTCGGCCATTATCGCGAAACAACCTTCGAAGCCGCCCTTCCCCATGCCTTCAGCACTGCCAACTTCCTTCCTCAAGCCGTCAAAGACTTCCTGAAGACTCACCCTCCACCCGCGACAAAATAAACACCGGCCGGACGGCAGGCCTCTAACCGCACGCAAAATGTGTAGAGAGATGGAGGTGCTCCGCCCTTGGTTTGTATGGGTGGGTCTTGGCTTGTCTGATATTTTAGGAGTTTCGTCGACTTTTCATCTGGCGCCAGGCACCAATCACGAATCACCAATCACTACTTCCTGAACCACCCAAACCCCAACCGCACCTGAATCGTATTGATCCCCGGATTCGGCGTGGTCATCCCCGCGTTCGAGATGTGCATGAACCGCACTTCCGCGCTCCAATTGTGTTTGTCTCCCAAAACGTGCATTCCCAGCGCGCCGCTGGTTGTGAAATTCACTTGCGACGTATTCTCCGGCACCTCTTTGTTTGTAAACAGCGTGCCGCCCTCGATTTCAAAAAATGGCTTCACCTTCTTCGGCTCCGACAAGATCCACTTGAACGCGAACGGATTCACTCCCCCGCCATACGCCGTATTCGTCTTCTGTGTGAGCACCCACGCGGGCACCACGTCAAACGCGTACTCCAGTTGCCCCTTCAGAAATCCCGGCCCGTGCGGGCTCGTCAAAATCAGTCCATACCGCAATCCCAAATTCCATACGCCCGTGTCCGACGTGCTTCCATTAATCCCGTGTCCCCCTCCAGTCCAGATTTGTATTTCCCGGCTCGAATCCTCCGGCGACCCCTGCGCCCGCAACTCCCGCGCGCAGGTCACCATCATTAGCACACCCAGAACCAAAAAGATTCGTCTCACGATTCGCTCCACGCAACGGAAGCCTGCACAATAGCTGAAAACCCTCGTTCCTGACAATCCGTGGCAGCCAAACAAGCGCCGGAGGCGCGAAAGATTTTAGCCCAGCGGTTCTCAGCACTGGGACGGCTACACAAGAATTTCTCGAACCGGGGAGCGACAAAAATCCGTTTCTTTGTATGCCATCACCGGTCCAAAGATGAAAACACCAGTCACCAACCACCAGTCACCCCACTCCCAAATTGTCGCGTGCAAAAAATAATGAAGAAGGGAGGCGAGCCAGGTCTTCTCGCCTCCCTGTTATTCCCCTTTCGGGGAATCCGACCAGCCTGACGGAGGGCGGCTAGTCGGTCGTTTGTTGGCCTGCCTATGAAACTCGCGGAAGCTCAAAAAAGTTACAGCGAATTTCCAAAAAATGACTAAAATCGGCTTTACACTCCTTCGCTCCCCGGAAAGGGGTCCCAGATGCCTCGCCCGTCTCACCTAAGTCCTGATAATATCCTGCGTTTTCTTCAACTTAGAAACAGCGCCGTCTCCCTCGAAGACCTTTCCCGTTCCCTCCAGGTCAAGAAATCCGTCCGCCGCGCCCTCCTCCAGATGCTTGCCAAACTCAAGAAACGCGGCCTCGTCGAGGAGCTTTCCCACAACCGCTTCCTGCTCTCCAAATCCCCCCGCCCCCAACAGTCGGCTCCCCGGCCAAAGCCTACTGCAGCCCCTCTCACCGAAAAGTTTCCCGAACATAAGGCCGCCTCGCGCGACGAAATCCGCGGCCGTCTGGTCCTCCATCACGACGGCTACGGCTTTGTCGTCCCCGATGTCGCCATCCCCAATCTTGACGGCGACCTCTTTATCCCCCGCGATTACGTCGAGGACGCCATGCACGGCGACCACGTCATCTCCAAAATCTCCCGCCTCAGCGGGATCCCCGGTGCCCGCCGCGCCGAAGGGCGCATCGTTCGTATCGTCTCCCGCGCGCATCCTTCCATCGTCGGACTTTTTCGTTACACTTCGCGCGGCTGCGTCGTCGTCCCCTATGATCCCCGCGTCCAGCACGACATCGAACTCGCCCTTGGCGAAGAACTTTCCCCCGCCCTGCGGCAGGAACTCCTCCCAGGCGCGAAAGAGCACTCTGGCAAACGCGGGCGCCTCCCGCACATTCCGAAACTCGACGGCGCCGTGGTCAATGCAGAACTCATCCGCTACGGCCGCGAAGGCTCCGCTCCCTCCGGCCGCGTCATCGAAATTCTCGGCCGTCCCGGTGATCTCGGCGTTGACACCGAAATCATCATCCGCAAGCATCACTTGCCGCACACGTTTCCCAGCGAAGTCTCGGAGGAAGCCGAGAAGCTTGCGGTCCCCGTCGCCGACACTGATCTGACAGGCCGCGAAGACTTCCGCCGCCTGCCCATCGTCACCATCGACGGCGAAACCGCCCGCGATTTCGACGACGCTGTTTACGTCGAACGCCGCGAAGACGGCGGCTGGCTCTTGCAAGTCCACATCGCTGATGTCGCGCACTATGTCACGCCCGAATCGCCGCTCGATCGTGAAGCACGCCTCCGCGGCAACTCCGTCTACTTCATCGACCGCGCCGTCCCCATGCTTCCCGAAGCCCTCTCCAACGGTATGTGCTCCCTCCGGCCGCGCGAAGACCGCCTCGTGCTGAGCGCCATCATGGACTTCGACTCCTCCGGCCGCATGACCAGCGCCTGGATGACTCCCGGCGTCATTCGCTCCGCCGAACGCATGACCTATACCAACGTCAACAAGGTCCTCGAGGGCGATCCCGAAATATCCGCGCGCTACGCGCACCTCAATCACCACTTCCGCGCCATGAAGGGCCTCGCGCTTCTCCTCAACGCGCGGCGCGCCGAAAACGGTTCCATCGATTTCGACCTTCCCGAACCCGTCATCGAATTCGACGAGCAGCAGCAGATGACCAACATCGGCCGCAGCGAACGCAACATCGCCCATCGCCTGATCGAGGAATTCATGCTGGCCGCGAACCGCGCCGTCGCGCACTATCTGCTGCAGCGCGGACTGCACGTCCTCCATCGCGTCCATGAAAAGCCAGACGCGCGCAAAGTCCTGGAATTCGAGGAAATCGCACACGCTTTCGGCTATTCGCTCGGCGTCGAAAATCTCTACCAGCGCGAAGTCGCCGTGCGCCACGGTAAGGTCCCTTCTCCCGCAAAGGCTGGCCGCCCGGAAACCCGCGGTCATGGCCGCGAACGCCAGATGCGCGCCGTGCTTCCCGGCTCCGACATCAACCTCACGCCGCAACACTACCAGCGCCTAGTGCAAAAACTTTCCGGCAAGCCTGAAGAGCGCATTCTCTCCTACCTCATGCTGCGTTCCCTCAAGCAGGCGCGGTATTCCGCCGACTCGCTCGGCCACTTCGCCCTCGGTTTCGACGAATACACGCACTTCACTTCACCTATTCGCCGCTATCCCGACCTCATCGTCCACCGCGTGCTGAAATGGGCGCTCGCGCATCCTGAAGCCACCGCGCCTTCGCACGTCAAGCCTGCGGTAGGAACTCCCGCCGCGGTCTATTCCACCAAGCATCTCGAGGAGATCGCCGCGGAAACTTCCGAAACCGAGCGCCGCGCCGCGGGAGCCGAACGCGAACTCATCAGTTGGAAGACCGCGCAGTTCATGGAACATCAACTGGGCGACGAGTATGACGCGCTGATTATTTCCGTGCAGAAATACGGCTGCTTCGTGGAACTCTTTGAAGTTTTTGTGGAAGGCCTGCTGCCCATTACCGCGCTCGAGGAAGCCGCCGATGCTCGCTGCGTTTATCGCGAACGCGACCACGCCATCGTCGCTGTTCTCGGTGGAGAATCCGGCCGCCGCCGCTCACATCGCAAACCGCAGGCGCAACTCACCTGGAAACTCGGCGATCGCGTTCGCGTGCGCGCCGAACGCATCGACCCCATCCGCCGCCGCGTCGAATTCGCCCTAGTCACC
>DATFSI010000143.1:0-9295 GCA_035262705.1 Candidatus Acidiferrum sp.
GGAATCGAAATTCGCCGTTCGCCCAAACAGGGAACGTCTCCCCCGGATTCCAACTCGGGTTGCTCTCCATCGCCGAAAGCGAATACAGCTGACACTGCATTCCGGCCACCTCCGCCCCGGTCACATGCCCGACAATCAAGGCCTCCGGCACCAGATAAATCGTCGCCTCCTCCAGGCCTTCTTTGACAATCTTCGCTAGCGACGGCTTGGGCAATAAAAACCCCAGCTTCCGCGCCTGCAGCGACACGCGCAGGCCGAATTGTATGATCGCGCGACCGCCTGCCACATTCCCCTGACCCGGCTCTTTCGGACGCTGTTCCACAATCCTTAGTTCAAACTGCCCGCGGTCGTCGGTCATCGTGGCATAAACGTCTCCAGTGATAGTCACAAGGGCTCGCCCCACAGGTTCTTTCGTCTGTTGATTCAGCACGCGTCCGCGAATTGTCATGACACGCGCGTCCTTCGCTTCCCCAACTTGTCCCCATGCGGTCTTGCCACAAGACAAAACCGGCAGTGTCAGGGCACACGCCAGGACACACCTCAACCCCCTTTCCCGGAAACAGTTATTTGCAATTGGATACGTATCGCGCATATGTACAACCGCGGATTTTATCACCTTCGATACAGATGCCGCCCGCGAGCTGAGCTTGCATTCGCTCCGTCAAGCAGTAGACGAAATCAGGAAAGCTTCAGGTCACTCGGGTCATCGGGGCGGGACGGTTGCGGAGGCAAGGGCGGCCCGGCGTCGTAATCTTCTGGAAGCGTTTCCAGGAATCGCAGCCGGCGCTGCGCCAGGGAGAGAGAAGTGAAAAAAGCCTACCAGCCCAGCGTGCCGAAAATGTTTATCAAGGGATACGCCAGCCAGGCGGATTCTCCAGCGATACTTCACTCTCGGCCCGTTTGGATCGTGCCGTACTTCGACGGCGGAATTCGGAGGATGCCGCAGCCCACTTCCTCCGAAACGGCCCTCACAAATTCGTTTCCATTCCGCTGGCTGCGCGGCCTTTTTGTTCATCCTGCCCGGGGCAAAAAATGCCTCGCGCACGAAAAAACTACACCAGTCCGCGCTTGTGTGTGTTTTGCCCCACATCTCTGCATGCTGCCGTATTCGGCTGAATTTTCATGCTTTAAGTAATCCTTTTTCTGTATGGAAGAAAACTTGCCCTTGTTTGTTCGGGGGAAATGCTCAGCACAAGTCTGTGCGCCCGCAAATATCGATTCGCGGGACGATTACTTTACTTTGGGGAGGAGTTCAAGATGAAGTATCAGAAACAGGTCTGGGCCATTTTCGCGGCCTTGCTGCTTCTCGATCCAATTCTGCCAGCTAAATCTACGGATCCCACAGTGGCAAGAACCGAACATGAACGCCTGCAGAATGCCGGAACCGTCATGCAGGATATTCTCAATATTCCCGATGACATTCCGCGCGATCTGCTCGACAAGGCTCGCTGCGTCGTGGTTATGCCGTCGGTCCTCAAGGCTGCCTTTGTTGTCGGCGCCAGCTACGGCCGCGGCGCTATGGTCTGCCGTACCGGCCAGGACTTCACGGGACCTTGGGGCGCTCCGGCAATGTATGCCCTTGAAGGTGGCAGCTTCGGCTTTCAGATCGGCGGCGAAGCCACCGACTTCGTCTTCCTGATCATGAATGATCGTGGCGCCAACAGCCTCATGCGCACCAAGGTAACTCTTGGCGGCGACGCATCTGCCGCTGCGGGTCCCAAGGGCCGCTCGGCTGATGCCGACACCGACGCTTTCATGCGCGCGGAAATTCTCAGCTACTCTCGCGCTCGCGGCGTCTTTGCCGGAATCTCTCTTGACGGTTCGACCTTGCGCCCCGATGGCCGTGCCAACCACAAACTCTACGGACGCGGAGGGGACGCCATCGACATCGTGAGAGGCTCCGAATTCTCCACGCCGTCTTCGGCAAGGACCTTGGTTGCCGCCTTGCAGTCGGCCTCGCCGCAACTTAACCGCTAACCAGCTTATTTCGCCGCGGGGGCTGTCTCCGGACAGCTCCCCGGCGCCACACTTTTCAACACCCCAGCCGGGAGGAAATCTTGTTCGCGGACCATGTCATTACCGTCGCCGGAAGAACGCTTATCCTTACGGGCCATGATCTCTTGATGGTGAGCTTCTCGCTCATCTCCGGACTTATTTTCTGGATGGCCCTCTACTTCAGCCGCAAACGCATTGTGGTTCTGAAACGGTCCAACGCCATTGACCAGCTTATCGTTGAGGTCTCTCGCGTAGCCGACGCGCTCGAACGCATCGCCAACCGCCCCGCGGATCGCTCCATTGCCTCCGCGATGCGACGCCAGCAGCCTCAGCCGCCTCTCGCTCCGCTGCAGCGCGAGTCGAAGGGCGTCTTATATTCCATGTTCGGACGCTAACCAGGCGAATCGGGCGGAAGCTGCAATATTTTCGGGCTGCGGGGAAAGTGTGTCTTCCAGCCCTGAACCCTCGGACGATGGTCTCACCGCGGAAGATTTTGAAACTCTGAAACTTCGTCCCCCGAGGAAACAGCATTTTTGTGAATAGTAGCCGTCCCCCAAAAATTGTTAGCATTCCGGCAAGCCGCTTGCTCCTTGAAAGAGCTCTCCCGGCCTGATTTTTCCTACCGTGAGGTGCAGCATGAAGCGATTAGGCGTGCTCCTTCTCCTGACCGGACTCCTCGTGTGGACCCTTCCCTTGACGAGTGGTTGGTCAATTCTTCATGAAAAGAACACCGCGACCCGCTGGCCGACTGCCGTTGCCCACCAGGCGGCCTTAAATGATCTGGAAGAAACACAGCAACCCGAAATCAAAACCTTTACCGGGAGAATCGCCAAATACGGCCCGAAATTTGTTTTGGAAGATTCTTCGATGAGAACCTCTTTTCAGTTGGATGATCAGCAAAAGGCCGAAAAGTATCAGGGAAAGAACGTCCGCATCACCGGCACGCTGGACGCCGAAAACAACATCATTTATGTGCAAACGATTGAAGAGGCGGTTTAAGCCTCTCTGAGCATGGGAACTTCTGCGGGATATTTGTGGCTGCAACTTCAGGCAAAATGGGGCCGCGACAACGCGCTTTAGCTTTTCAGAATCTCCCGCACGCGCTTCTCCACTTCCGCGCGATATGGATACGACGCCAGCGTTTCCCGTTTCTCCGTGGAAAGTGAAGCGGCGGTAATGCCCAGCGCAATCGATTGCAGCACGGATTGCCCTTCGCCGATCCCCACGGCCAGCCCGGCATTGAACGCATCTCCGGCGCCGACCGTGTCCACCGGATTCACCACCAGCGCGGGAATCCGTCGCAAGCCGCCACGCGACGCCCACACCACGCCTTGCGCTCCTCGCGTGAGCATCACATTTTCTGGCCCCAGCTCCAGCAGTCCGGCCGCAAGCAGGTTGTCATCGGTGAGATCATCGGAGGGCAGCCCCAGGCACACGCGCGCTTCGGTTTCGTTGGGCGTCAGCGCAAACACGCACGACAAATCCGATTTCCGCAAATCACAGGCCGGCGCGGGATTCAGAATCGCCTTCCTTCCGTGCTCTTTCGCCAATCGTGCACCCGCTAACGCCGTGGCCAGGGGAATCTCGAGCGGCGAAATAGTCACCGAGGACTTCCGAATAATGTCCGTGTGATTTTCCAGATCCCTAGCCGTGAGCTGATTATTGGCCCCCGTATCAATGGCAATCAGATTCGTGCCGATGGAATTGAACAGGATGATCCCAACTCCGGTCGGCAGATCATCGGAATAAAGAACCCTTTCGCGGCACACGCCTTCGCGCTCCAGCATGGTCACAAAGTCCGACGCAAAGGAATCGCGGCCCACCTTGCCCAGGAACCAGCTTTCCGCTCCGAGCCGCGCGGCGGCCACCGCGGCATTCGATCCTTTCCCGCCAAAAGTAGTGTGAAAGTTGCGGCCCACCACGGTTTCCCCCTCGATGGGCAAACGGTCCATGTCCATGACCAGGGCCACAATGTAGCTGCCGATGACGGTTACGCGGGGAGAGTTCGCAGGCACGGGAAGGAATTAAATCACAATTCCGCGGCGAAATTATAGATGGCCGCCGAAATTACGCGAGTCCGTGCTCTGCGGCAAACGCGCGGATGGCGTTTACCGGAACCTGCCGTAACGGTTCGTAATTTCCGTACTCACGCACCCGCTTGTACGGCTTGTTTTCCACCGTGTTGTACGACGCGATGAAATTCCAGCGCCGGTGATCGGAGCGGTTGGCGTCCGAGCGATGCAGCAGGTTGCAGTGAAAAAAAACGGCGTCACCCGGCTCCAGCTCCAGGTACACCAAAGGGAAACGCGCCCGCGCCGCTTCCACATGTTCGGGATTCGCCATGGTCTGCTCGTTGATGCGATCGTGATTCACGCGCCCCATCACATGCGAACCAGCCAGGATCTGTAGGCAACCGTTTTCCTGCGTGGCGCGGTCGACGGCAATCAGGCAGCTCAGCATGCTGGGCACCAAGCAGCCGTAGTCGTACCAATAGCCGTAATCCTGGTGCCATTCCCAGGCGCCGCCTTCATGCGCGTTTTTCATGATCATTTTCGCGCTGTAGAGATACACTTCGCCGCCCAACAGCGTTTCCACGTTTTTCACCACCCGCTCGTTACGCGAAAACATGCCGTAAATGTCATCCTCCGGGCGGCTCCACATCGCCAGGTCCACGGGATTCCCCGCGCGGTCCGCTTTTTTCAGCACCGATGCGCCGTCCAGCGAGCGCTCCGCTTCGCGCTTCATGCAATCGATTTCGTCGGCCGCAAACAGGCTGCGTACCATCAGATGGCCCTGGGTGTTGTAAATGCCGACATCGTCGGCAACAAATCGCTGGAAGGTTCTTGGAGAAGTCACCATGCGCACATTCTATTCCGGGAATGCGCGCCGCGAAAGAGGGCTCCCCGTCGACGACTATTTGCTGTGCACCTGGCGGGCAGGATGTTCGCTCATGGGCCCCCCAGGCAACTCGCCCGTAATCAGTCGCGCGCTGCGACTGAACGTCATGTATTGAATTCCCCACTGGATCAGCACCTGAATCCGGCTTTGGAATTCCACGATATACAGCAAATGGATAAAGGCCCACACAAACCACGCGATAAATCCCGAAACGTGAAAACCAAAAATGTTGGCCACCGCCGCCGCGCGGCCAATCACCGCCATGTCTCCCTTGTCGAAATACCGGAATGGCGGCATCGTGCCGCCCGCTAGACGGGCCTTGATGAGCTTGCCGGCGTAGTGTCCTCCCTGAATGGCAACCTGCGCCACGCCGGGGAGTTGGTGCCCGCGCTCATCAAACCAAAGCGCCAGGTCTCCTAGCACGAAAATTTCAGGATGCCCCGGAATCGTGAGATCTGGATTTACCTTGAAGCGCCCGGAGCGATCGGTCTCCGCATGCAAGCACTGCGCCACTTTTCGCGCAAACGGCGTGGCCGTTACGCCCCCGGCCCATAAAACGGTCCGCGCAGGAATAGTACCTAAGGTTTCGCCCTGACAGTAGCTGACGCCGTGCGCATCAATGCTCGTTACCATTGCGCCCAGCTTCACCTCGACGCCAAGCTTTTTCACCAGCCCTTCCGCCTTCTTCGAGAGGTCCTCGGGATACGGCGCAAGGACCCGCGGTCCTCCCTCCATCAAAATGATTCGCGCATCCTGGGGACGAATGCGCCGGAAATCGTGCTTCAGCGTCTGGTGAGCGATTTCAGCCAGCGCCCCAGCCAGCTCCATTCCCGTCGCTCCCGCGCCCACAATCACAAAATTGAGCCAGGCGCGCATCTCTTCTTTGGACGCGGTGCGTTCCGCACGTTCGAACGCGTACAAGAGCTTGTGGCGCATCGCCGTGGCCTCTTCGATGGACTTTAGGCTCGGCGCGTTGTCCCTCCATTCCTCCCTGCCGTAATAGGAAGTCTCTGACCCGGTGGCGATAATCAAGGTGTCGTAGGAGAGTGCGTCCCCGTCCGCCAGCTGCACCGTCTTCACGGCGGGATCCATGTCCATGGCCTCCCCCAGCAGCACTTCCACATTTTTCTGCCGGCTCAACACAGCGCGCAGCGGCGCGGCGATTTCCGCCGGCGAAAGCGATCCCGTCGCCACTTGATAGAGCAAGGGCTGGAATAGATGAAAATTGCGCCGGTCGAGCAGCGTGATTTCTACATCGGCCCGCTTGAGGGTCTGCGCGGCCACCAGACCGGCGAAACCTCCTCCCAGGATTAGGACCCTGTGTGCATTGCTCATGACACCTTCCGTTTCGCGGTGCTCCGCGGCATACAACTTCCTTAGCCACTCGTTGCTACCATAGGAGTGGAGGATTATGGCCGAAAACAAAGAACAACAAGAGATGCTCCAGGAACGCCAGGCGTTGCGCCTGCTGTGTTCCAATTTAGTCCGTCCCCTAACTCGGGTGGAGCTCTGCAACCTTCTGGATTCTTCCCTGTTCCAAGATACCCTGCATCGCGTGGCCTTTGAAGAGATTCGCGCCGCAGGCCCCATTCCAGCCGCTAGGCTCCGCGAAGCCCTTCCGGGACGCATTACCAACCGCGGTTTTCCCGACTTCGAACTCGCCGAGTTTTTGGGCAAAGCCGCTGCCTCCGAACAAGAGATCGAACATTTGTTCATGAGTGTGCTGCGCTTGATAAAGTTACGCCATGAATCGGACAGCAGCGAGCTGGAGAACTGAACCCTGTGACCCGTTTGCGAAGAATTTCTTGTCTGCTCGAAGCGCTGGGATTCACGGGCTTCGTAGGCTTGTACATCTGGCGGCTGCAGGCGCAAGCGCCACGCTCCTGGTGGGTGATAGCAGTCTGGCTGGGCTTGAGTGTCTTGCTCCGCAGGGATACCCCAAAAACCCTGGGTTGGCGTGCTGATAATTTCTTGTCCTCGGCGCGGCAGGCCTTCCCATTCTTCGCGCTTGCTTCCTTAAGCATCTGCGCAGTGGGCTTGTTTCTCGGAATGTTGCATCGCTTGCCCGTGCATCTGATCGACTTTCACAAATTCGCGAACTACCTGGCATTTTGCCTGTTGCAGCAGGTGGCTCTAAATTCCTTCGTCACCAACCGGTTCCTGGCCTATTTTGAGCGAGCTTGGCCATCCGCTGCCTTGGCAGGCCTGCTGTTTGCTGCGCTGCATTGGCCGAACCCCGTCCTAGTGCCGCTGACGCTGATCGGGGGAGCAGCGATGGCCTGGCTCTTTGCCAAAGGCCGCAACATCCTGCCGCTCGCCCTTGGTCAGGCCCTCCTCGGTGCCCTAATCTGGTGGGCCTTCCCCTTAGCCTGGCATCACTCCATGAGAGTAGGGCCGGGCTTTGACGCCTATCGTCTTTACAAACCGTAAGACACAACGCGGGTGTAGCAGCAAAGGCGGATAAACCGGATTCCGAAGCATCCCCAACCGCGATGCAACCACAGCAAAAAGTGATGGATGTCACACAGTTCTGTGCGATATGACGCAGGATTGCGGGTCCCTGGTGGCGCCCCAAAATAGAAAAGCCTGCTTCATCCCTGAATTAACCTGCCCTAAATGAACAACTTGCACACCCAGCCGAGTCCTGCACAGTTTGCTCGGAATTGGCACATCGTGTGCCCTTTCGTTTTCCGTCCATCGAAGTTCCCGAGCCAAAACAGGCTGTCTAGGAAGGAAAGGATACCCAGCATGCCAAGCGCAATGGTTGCCGAAAGACCACAAACGATGAGCTTCCGGGCGATAACTCAGCCGGCGAGGAGACCCACTTCCCCCTACGGCTTCAAGACCGCCGACAACTGCGCCGCATGCGGCATGAAGAAAGAAAGCTTCTTCTGCCGGCTCTCTGATCGCGCCATGCGTGATTGGGATCGCATCAAGCACGTCAACTCCTATCCCGAAGGGGCGCTGCTCTTTATGGAAGGCGAAGAAGCACGCGGCGTCTATATTTTGTGCCAGGGGCGCGTGAAACTGCTGACCACCAACAGTGAAGGGAAAGCCTTCATCCTGAAGATCGCGCACCCCGGCCAGGTTTTTGGATTGAACTCCATCGTCGCCGGGCGTCCCCATGAGGTGACTGTGGAAACCATGCAGCCCTGCCAGTTTGCCTATGTCAGTCGGGAGGAATTTCTCCGCTTTATCAAGGACAACGGAGATGCTTGCCTGCGCGTCGTCCAACAGCTCGGCCAAGAATGCCATTCCGCCTATGAAGTGATCCGCTCGCTCGGCCTGGCAAGCTCCGTCTCCGAAAAACTCGCAAAGTTCCTTATCGGCTGGTCCGCCGAGGGCCGCGAAAGCGACGGTGCTGTCCGCATCAAGCTGGCCCTCACCCACGAAGAGCTCGCCCAGTTGATCGGCTGCTCCCGCGAAAGTGTCACGCGCACCCTTAGCGATTTCAAGCGTCAGCGGCTGGTCGAGTTGCACGGTTCCACTCTGCTGGTCTGGAACAAACCTGCACTGGAAACGCTGGCGGCAATCTAGGAGGCCCAGGAAATAAACCCTATGGACTTCATGCCCTAACTGTCACCGAACCCCAATCCATCTTCGACTCTCCTCATTCACCGTATCTCAGCCAGGGGGCCTCCGCTCAGGCCCCCCATTCTTTTCCTGAAACCCGGAACTTTTCGGCGCACTCCTCCGTACTGGCAAGGTAAGGAGACTTGCCATGACTCATTCCCGGGGATTCCTCGCTTTTTGTTGCTCCCTTGTTTTTGCCGCAGCTAGTTTCCTGGTTGCTGTCGCCATGGCCCAGGAAACCAGCCCCGCAACGGCAAAGTCCGAACAATGGATCCACGTGCGCGTGGAGAGCAAGGAAGACCACGGCGAAACCGTGCGCGTAAACGTGCCCGTGGAAATGGCCGAGAAGGTCCTGCCAGCCATTCATCAGGAAAATCTGCATGACGGCAAGGTGCGCTTCGATTCCGGGAATACGAAGGACATGGACCTGCACGCCATCCTGGACGCGGTGCGCAACTCACGCGACGGCGAATATGTTACCGTTCAGAATCGCGACTGCAATGTCCGCGTGGCCAAGAACGCTGGCTATTTGTACGTTCATGTCACCGATAAATCAGAAGCCAAGAAGGCGGCAAAACAAGCCAAGGAAGCCGCGAGGTCCACGGCCGGGCAGGAAACCAAAGTCGAAGTCAAAGTGCCCTTGAAGGTGGTGGATGCCCTGCTCTCCGCTGGTAAGGACGAACTGGATATCCTTGCGGCGTTGAAGGCCCTTTCGGCGCATGGCGACACCGAACTGGTCACCGTCAAGGACCCGGAAAACACCGTGCGCGTGTGGATCGACTCCAAAAACGTTTCGGATTAGGCATGGTTATTCCTGGGTAGAGAGGAG
>DATFSI010000144.1:0-5186 GCA_035262705.1 Candidatus Acidiferrum sp.
CGCACTCACTGGATCGTTGGCGTTTTCAGAGAGCCTCTGGCTCTGGCCCAGGATGCCCGCCTCGAAGTCGCCCTGAAACAATTGGGGCAGATCGACTCCAGGCCTGCCATCGTGCAACGCGTTCGTCTCGCCCTTAGCAGCGATCCCCGCTGGACGGCCCTCGGCGCCGATCCGGAGCGCACCGCCGCCCTCGCCCGGCTCAAATACCTCAAGCGGGAGCTCGGTAAGATGCGCGCCGTGGATGTTCCGGTGATGTCCGAAGAACAACCTTACGAAAGGCGAGTGACCAGAGAATTCGAGCGCGGAAACTTCCTAGCCAAAATTGGCAGCGACCTCAAGCCCGATGTTCCAATGATATTCCCAAGGCTGCCCGACGACGTGCCTCGCAACCGGCTCACTCTCGCCAGGTGGTTCTTTTCTCCCGGCCAGCCACTGACGGCGCGGGTCGCCGTGAACCGCTATTGGGAGCAGCTTTTTGGGACGGGTATCGTCGAGACGCTTGAGAACTTCGGCAGCGCTGGCGAAGAGCCCAGCCATCCCGAACTCTTGGACTGGCTGGCCCTTCATTTCCAGAACGATTTGCACTGGGACATGAAAGCTCTCTTGCGCGAAATTGTAACCAGTGCCACGTATCGCCAGAGCAGTAGGGCGCCCCGCACGTTGCAGGACCGAGATCCTCGCAATCGGCTTCTCGCACGGGGGCCCGAGCAGCGACTTACCGCCGAGATGGTTCGCGATCAGGCACTCGTCGCAAGCGGTTTGCTGAACCGGAAAGTGGGCGGGCCCCCGGTCATGCCTCCGCAGCCACGGGGCGTCTGGAACTCAGTCTACAACCGGGAAAAATGGAAAGACGCAACCGGGCCCGACCGTTACCGCAGGGCCATCTACACGTTTGTCAAACGCACCAGCGGGTACCCGAGCTTCCTAATCTTTGACGCTTCCGACCGCACCACCAGCCTAGCCCGGCGAATTCCGACCAATACTCCGTTGCAGGCGTTGGTGACACTGAACGACCCGGCTTATGATGAAGCAGCAGAGGCCCTGGCCAATCGGGCGCTGCGGGAGGTTCCGGAGGTAGCCGGCCGGAGTCTTCTTGATGCGCGCATCACATTCGAAGCGCGCCTCGTGTTGTCGCGCGACCCCACGGCCGAGGAACTAACGGTGTTACGCGGACTCTTCGAAAAAACGGTCGCCGCCGCAAGGCAGCCAGCGCTCGAACCGGCCAGGCTGAGGCTGCAGGAACGCAGGGAAGGCGGTCCCGTAGAGGCCTCCAGCACGCTGCATGGACTAAGCTCCGTCAGCAGCGCGCTTCTGAACCTGGACGCAGCCATGAGCAGGTGACCCCAGATGAGCGACGCCATCAGCAGGATACTGGCAGAACTCAGCAAGGTTCTTCCGGGAGAGACGCAACCTGAACGGGGATTTGCGCTCCTTGAGGCTCAGACCCGCCGTCATTTCCTCCGTTCGGCGACGGGCGGGTTGGGTGCCATGTTCCTAGGAACACTGGCTGCGCCGCTGGCCCTGTCGGCCGAACAGGCGACAGGGGAAGGCCCGGCTCGCATCGATATCAGCCACGATCCCAGGTCGCCGCTGGGAGTCTTGCCGCCGCAGTTCGCCCCTCGTGCCAAACGTGTCATCTACCTGCATATGGCCGGCGCACCCAGCCAGCTGGAGCTGTTCGAGCACAAGCCCGAGCTAACGCGTTTCGACGGCCAGGACTGCCCGGCCTCTTTGTTGGCCGGAAAGAGATTTGCGTTTTTGACCGGAGTGCCCAAACTCCTCGGTGCTCAATACCCGTTTCATCAAGCCGGGCAAAGCGGCCAGTGGATCTCGGACCGCTTTCCGCATCTGGAAAGGCACATTGACGGTTTGTGCGTCATCCGGTCCATGCGAACTGACCAGTTCAACCACGCTCCTGCGCAATTGTTGGTGCAAACCGGCAATCCGCGCATCGGCTACCCGTCGTTGGGCTCCTGGGTTGTTTACGGTCTTGGCACCGAGAACCAGAACTTGCCTGGATTCATCGTGCTCATCTCCGGCGGCAATACTCCGGACGGAGGAAAGCAGCTCTGGGGTACGGGTTTCCTTCCCAGCGTCTATCAGGGCGTGCAGTGCCGCTCTCACGGCGAGCCTGTCCTGTACCTGAACCCTCCGCCGCGTGTCAGTGCGCCCGAACGACGTAGGGTGCTAGACGCCACGGAAGAGATCAACCAGCAGCGTTTTGCAGAATTCGGGAACCCGGAAACCCTGACGCGAATTGCTCAGTATGAAATGTCCTTCCGCATGCAAATGGACGCGACCGACGCCTTGGACATCCGCAAGGAGCCCGATTCGGTCCGCACTAGTTACGGCTGCAAGCTCGGCGAATCCAGCTTTGCAAATAATTGCTTGGTAGCGCGGCGCCTCGCGGAACGGGGCGTCCGCTTTATCCAGCTTTATCACTGGGGATGGGACAGCCATGGAGCGAGCGCCAGGGAGTCTTTGAATTTGGGCTTTGTCGACCGTTGCCGAGAGGTCGATCAGCCGATCGCCGCGTTGCTGGCGGACCTGAAGAGCCGCGGGTTGCTCGAGGATACCCTGATTGTCTGGGGCGGCGAGTTTGGCCGTACGTCCATGCGCGAAAATCGCGGCGGCCAGGTAATGAAGTTTGTGGGCCGCGACCACAACCCGGGAGCCTTCACCCTTTGGATGGCCGGCGGCGGCGTGAAACCCGGACTGGCCTTCGGCCAAACCGATGAATTGGGATACGAAGTCGTAAAGGATCCGGTCGAGGTGCGCGATTTGCACGCGACCATGCTCTATCTCCTGGGTTTCGATCACCGCAAACTCAACTATCCTTTTCAAGGACTGGAGCAAAAACTCACCGGCGTCAAACCTGCTCGAGTGGTTGCGGAAGTCCTGGCGTGATCCGGCGCGCTGCTTCCGCCTTGACCTGTGGTGTCGTGATTCGATGAATACCTCCTTGCACTCTCCTTTGCAACGGTACCGCTTCGCCGTCGTTCCTGTTCTGCTTTTGCTGCTCGTGACGGCCCTCCTGCTGCTTGCGCCGCCCGACGGAATCGAGCGCGGGCCCCTGCTGCAGTTCGTCGGCCGCTTCCATCCTCTCGCCGTGCACTTTCCCATCGCTTTGCTGTTTATCGTTCCACTGTTTGAGATCCTTGGCCGAAAACGAAATGCCGCTTTCCTTCTGCCTGTGAATTTCCTGCTGATGCTAGCCGCTGGCGGGGCAATTCTGTCGGCTGTCCTTGGCTGGTGTCTCGCGAGAGGAGGTGGCTATTCTGGCGCGCTCATCCGCCAGCATATGTGGGGTGGCCTTCTGGTCGCGACGGCGTCCTTGGTTTGCTGGTGGCTCCGCTCGCGTGGAGAAGCAGCTGCGCCTTCGCGCCCCTACCTGGCCCTGCTGCTCCTGGCGATCGTCTTGATTTCCTTTACCGGGTACAAGGGGGGCCAGGTGGCCCATGGCGAGACTCATTTGACTGAATTCCTGCCGCCGCCCCTGGAACGATGGCTCGGACCGCCGACCCCTCTGACCAGCATCAGTGCGGTGGGAGAAGGCCCTTCCACCTTTTATGGCGCCCGGATTCAACCGCTTTTCGAGGGACACTGCGTCACCTGTCATGGCCAGAGCAAGCACAAGGCTGGCCTTCGCCTCGACAGCTACGCCGGGCTCATGCGCGGCGGGAAGCACGGCCCGGTCATAAAGCCCGGCGATTCTAAAAGCAGCGAGCTGTTTCGCCGCATCACTCTTCCCCAGAGCGACGACGATTTCATGCCTAAGGACAACAAGAAGCTGTTGTCCGCAAGCGAGGTGAAGTTGATCGAGAGGTGGATCGCAGAAGGGGCTTCGCGGACGCTCTCAGCAGAGACTCTCGCCGCGCTGCCCGGGAATGCCCCGAGCCAGGACGCGGCCGCCGTCACCTTTCCGGATATTGATCCAGCCGCCGTCGTCCGGGAACGCACGGAGGTCGCGCCGATTCTGTCGCGAGTTCAACTCCGCCTCCCCAACATCGTGGAATATGAATCCCGAACATCCGCCGACCTGATGGTCAACGCTTCGTGGCGGGGCTCCAAGTTCGGGGATGACGAACTCGCAGAGCTGGCCGCGCTCAGCCCGTCGATCGTGACGGCCGATTTTTCCGGCACCGCGATCACCGACCGCTCCGCCCGGGTCATTGCGGCGATGAGAAAGCTGCGTCTTCTGCGTCTGGCGCACACTGCAATCACCGACAGCACCATCGAGGGTCTCGGGACTCTCGATCAGCTGGAATCGTTGAGCGTTTTTGACACCCGGGTGACCGAATCCTCATTGTCGGTACTTACTCGCCTGACCAACTTGAGGAGGGTGTACGCCGGCGGGAGCAAGATTCCCCATGATGTCGCCGTGCCTGTGCAGGTCCGGGAGAAGCTCGTGTTTTGACGCGCTTTGATACTTTTCGGGCGATCTAGCAGGCGCGATTGCCTTCGCAAAACGACCTATGTTAGTTAAATTGATCCGGGTCGAGTGACTTGGTAGCCCAAGTAGCCCAACTGGGGGACTGAAAATCGATCGTGTTTCCCGGTAAGCGACACACGATAAAGCATTTAGGATTTCAACCAGCTCGGCTGCTAACCGAAGGGTTGCTAGTTCGAATCTAGCCCGGGGAGCCAAATCTTTCAATCGCTTCCAGTAAGTTCACTGCCCGCAAAAAGGCCCACGAACCAACGACCAGCGAGCTTTGACACGACCATCAGCGAGACTTTACAACTTCACATGTTGTGAAGTACGATCAAGGGGTGCACATCGTTACGCGCAAGCATCTGCACCAGGCTGCGAAAAAATATCCAGATGCGGCGAACGAAATCGGTGCGTGGGTAGCGATCGTCAAAGAGGTTCGGTGGCACAATTTTCCAGAGATTCGCGCCACGTTCAAGGACGCCGACAACGTGAAGGGATATGTGATTTTCAGTATTCGGCAGAATCGCTACAGACTTGTCACAGTCATCCACTATGCGAAAACGACCAAGGAAAGGCAAACGCAAGGACACGTTTACATCCGGTCTTTCTTGACGCACAAGGAATACGATAATCCCGCGAATTGGGATAGGAGCTTTGGCACAAAATGAGTACCGTCTTGGCAGACCCGGCGAAAATGATCGCGAAGGGTGCTCCCCACGTGATCCATAATGAAGGGGAGCTGGAAGCTTAT
>DATFSI010000145.1:0-44741 GCA_035262705.1 Candidatus Acidiferrum sp.
GAGCAATATGGACATCAGCGTGACGCAAGCTACGGTGAACGGCAACCAGGCGCAAGCGCAGGTGGAGATTCGTTCGAAAGGCGGCGACCCGAACGCCCCGCCGATGCAGATCAACTATGCGCTCGAAAAGCACGGCGAAGAATGGGTTGTGTTGAAGAGCACCGGCATGGGCGGAGGCGGAATGCAGCATCCCGGGCCGGGCCAAGCGCCTGCGCCGGGAAGCACGCCAGGAACGATGCCGCCGGGCCATCCTAGCGTCACCACAGGGACGGGGCAGAAGCCTGCGGACCATCCGGATTTCAACGCGATTCTGAACGGTACGCAGGGCTCTTCGCAACAGGCGCCGCCACCGAGCACCGCAAAACCATAACGAGGTAAATACCAGTCTCCGCTAGGGCAGTTGCAGCCTTCTTTCGAGCCATTTGAGTTGATGCTCGTGCAGCACGGCTTTCCAATCGATACGGGCAAAAACATAGACAATCCCGATCAGAGCCAATTGCGTGAGAACGAAGTAAACACTGAGGTACCCGAGGGCTTCGTTGGAGGCTAACGCGCTGCTTCGGGCCTAGAACGCGTAGCTGACGAATCGGCCCAGGAAAAAGGGAATGGCGATTCGAAAAATGTTCATCGTGGTCATGCCGTAAGCGATGAACACTGAAATTCGAAGGCAGCGGCGTGAATGCATAAAACAGTAGCACGCTGAAGGTGGCGCGGGGGCGCCTTTCGAGCTCACTAAGAAGAGAACCCACATTGTCACGCACGGTGGTTCACCAGTAGTTTAGTCCCGTAAATCATGCTGTTTTGTCCCTTGAGTAGCAGAGGGATTCCAGGTTGCACTCGGCGCAGTGGGGTTTGCGGGCGAAGCAGACGCGGCGGCCGTGCCAAATGAGTTGGTGGGAGAATTTGATCCACCGGTCTTGCGGAATCATCTTCATTAAGTCCTGCTCGATTTTCTTGGGGTCGTCATTGCGCGTCAGGTCGAGGCGTTGTGACAAACGAATTACGTGTGTGTCCACCACCACGCCGCTGGCGATGCCATACGCCGTGCCCAAGACCACGTTGCCCGTTTTTCGCGCCACGCCTGGTAGGGTGAGAATCTCCTCCATGGTACGCGGTACCTCGCCGCCGAATTTTTCCACCAGCCCTTTGCTCGCGCCCATGATGGATTTGGTTTTGTTGCGGAAAAAGCCCGTCGGTCGAATCTCTTTTTCGAGTTCTGCGGGCGAGGCATACGCGAAATCTTCCGGCTTTTTGTACTTCTTATAAAGCTCCGCGGTGACCTGATTGACGCGCACGTCGGTACACTGCGCCGAAAGAATCGTGGAAATCAGCAACTGAAACGCGTTTTCGTGTTTCAGTTCGCACGTCGCTGCCGGATATGCGGCATCCAGTCCCGCCAGAATTGCCGCAACGCGCTTCGGATTTGTCCCCGCCGCCACTCCCACGGCTTTCTTCACCGCTGGTTTCTTGTTTCCAGTTTTCTTGACCGTTTTCTTTTTGCCGGTGGCAATTGTTTTCTTCGCTGCCATCTCCCCCTCTTTTCTGTGCTCTTTGTGCTCTTCCTCGGTGTTCTCTGTGTTGACATTCGCTTCTAGCCAAGCGCTTCTAACAACCGCCGGAATGCCTTTCCGCGATGGCTGTACTTGCTTTTTTCTACGGCGGCCAATTCGGCGAATGTCTTGCCCAGCGGCGGAAAGAAAAACACGGGGTCGTACCCAAAGCCGCCTGCGCCGCGTCGCGCCTCGATGATTTCGCCATCCACTTTATCCGAAACGACCGCCAGCGCTTTCCCTTGCTTCACGGCAGCGATCACGCAAACAAAGTGCGCGTTCCGTTGCGCACCGGCAAGACTCTTCATTTCTGACAGAAGTTTGGCAATTTTCTGCTCATTACTTGCCCCAGGACCGGCATACCGCGCAGACAGAACTCCCGGTGCCCCGCCCAGCTCGGGCACGACCAGCCCGGAATCATCGGCAAACACAATCCCTTCGTTGTACCGCGAATAGTAGAGCGCCTTGCCCGCCGCGTTTTCCGCGAAGGTCGGCGCCGACTCCTCAAATTCGGGCAACTCGGAGAATCCTGGGAGCAATTCTAATTCCCAACCAGTGCACGACGTCTCCGCCAGCCCGCGAAACTCTTTCAGTTTCCCCGCGTTGCCAGAAGTCAGAAAGAGCTTGCGGGTTTCCCTCGTGTCCGTCATGTTTTGGATCAGCGTTTCCGTGCCAGAAAATTCGTGGGCAGCACCTCGCGTTGCGCTTCGCTCAAGCGGCGGATGCCGGCGGCTGCCAACGCCAACAGGTCTTGCATCTCGCTGCCGGCAAACGGGCGACCTTCGGCCGTGGCCTGAATCTCGACAAAATCGCCGCTCCCGGTCATCACCACGTTCATGTCCACTTCGGCGCGCGAATCCTCTTCATAGCAAAGGTCTAACAGCGAAACGTCATCCACAATGCCTACGCTTGTTGCGGCCACCGAATCAATCAGCGGTGAATTTTTCAGCATGCCCGCCGCCACCAGGCGCTCGACCGCCAGCGCGAATGCTACAAACGCCCCGGTGATCGAAGCCGTGCGCGTCCCACCATCCGCCTCAATCACGTCGCAGTCCATAAACACCGTCCGCTCGCCAAGCGCTTCCTGATCCGTGATCGCGCGCAGTGAACGCCCAATCAGCCTCTGAATCTCCAGCGTGCGGCCGCTTTGTTTGCCGCGGGCCGCTTCGCGCGGCGTGCGTTCTTCCGTGGCGCGCGGCAGCATGCCGTATTCACTGGTCACCCAGCCCTTGCCGCTGCCTTTCAGGAAACTGGGAACGCCGTCATCCACCGTCGCGGTGCAAATCACGCGCGTCTTTCCGAGTTCGATCAACACGCTGCCTTCTGCTTGGGAAATAAAGTCCGGGGTGATTTTCAATGTCCGCAACTGGTCGGCGTGCCGCCCGTCATTCCGCATGGCGCTCCTTTTTTCCATGTGTTGCAAAACTGGCCCGCGTCGGTCTACCGCTTGGTTACGCCGCGCACGGTATCCACGGCTTTTCGAATAGGAGCGGGCAGAACAGAGGCTGGCGGCGAAGGATTATCCAACTTTGTGCCCGTCAAATCCCGCGCACTCACGCGAAACGTTTGTGTCAGGTCCAGATGGCCCGCCAGTGTGTCCGCTTCCTGCCCGTGAATCAGAATCTTCAGGCGCAACACTTGCGGTACATCGGTTTCCAGCGTGCGCACGATGGATTCCACGGCCAGTTGTTCGCTTTGAATTCCCGAAGGGATGGAAGTGCGCAGCTCATCGGAAAAGTCGGCAACACCTGTGCCGTCCGGGAGAATGTAAAACGCCAGCAGTGCCGCATCCGGAGGCAGGGTGCGCAGCTCCGCGTCCACCGGTCCGGCCAGCAGCGTGTTCAGCACCTGCTTAGAGCGCAAAACTGGATCGCTCGACAAAGGGAGCTCGACGATCACGGCATCCAGCGTGCCTTGCTGGCTCCGCGAGCCCCAGAACATTTTTACCTTCACCTTGGGGTCGCCCGTGTTCACCAGCACTGGCGTCAACAACTCGCGCCGCGCTTGTTCGGCCGTTTTTTCCGTTATTTCCCTGGCCTTGTTCACCTGGCGACGCAGGCCCGGGAACGACAGCGCAGCGATTATCACGGCCACCAGCAGCGCGCCGGCGAACCAATAGCGCCACTGTGGCGGGTTCATGGCTGCGCGCTCCCGCCGGGTGCGGAATTTGATGGAACCACATACAACGGCCGGAACGCGGCAACCCCGCGTGCGATCGCCTCCGCCACTCCCGGAGCCATATTTTCCAGTTCCGCGCGGTTCTGCACCGAGACGCTCGAAATCTCCACGGCAATGGCCGGGGCCGCGGTGGTGCGCAATTGGCGCACGGGAGCGGTTTGCAACGTGTTCGGGGAGCCCTTGAAACGCTTGGCTAATTCCTGCTGCACCAGGTCACCCAGTTTGCGACTCAGGCTTAGGAAGGGAACCTGCGCGCGGTCCCAGCGAATTAATCCGATGGTATTCGGCGGCGCCGGCGAATCTGGATCGACGTATACACGCGCCGTACCCGAAAGCCCCGTCGAAGCAATGTGCAAGGTGATGAAGACGCCGCCGCGCTGCGCGTTGGCTCGCGCCGAACGGTCGTCGAACGAGGGATTGTCGTTGCCCTCCCGCGTCAACAGGACTTGAAAACCCTGCGCTTCCAGAGCCCGCTTGGTGGCCCACGCAAATTGCAACACCTCGTTGCTTTCGCTGATGCCTTCGGTGCCGCGCGCGCCAGGGTCTGTGCCGCCGTGCGCGGGGTCGAGCACCACGACGTTCAGCCCCGTAGGTTGCGTGCTCGAGACCAAGGACGCATTCGTGGATGGCGCCGGCACTTTTGCAGGGGCGGCGCTCGAGACAGGGGGCTGCTGCCATGCTGCCCGGGCGATAGCCAGGCTCAACAACGCGGCTGCGGCCAAGGTCCCAAACAAAATAGCGCGCGGGCTTGGAGGGGGTCTCACGCAGAAAAGGATACCAAATCTGCGCGCCCTTCTTCTTCCCTTGAACGCAGAGAAGCGCGAAAAGAAAAGCCCGGCTCAGGGAGCCGGCTCTAAATCTGAAAGGGAGAATGCTCAGTCTGCCGCTACTTCCTGCTGGGCAACCTCCGCGGCGAACCGTGTGCGGAATTTGCCGGTGCCGTAGTACATCAGGACCCCGGCAAAGATGATGACGACGCCAAAGAGCAGGCCATTCATCCCCAAGATGGTTTCATGGTCGCTCTCGATCAGCGAAAGCAGCAGCAGGCCAAATGGAAAAATCCCGCAAGTCACCGCTCCGGCCATGCCGCCGGGCACGCGGAAGCTGCGCTTCAATTCCGGCTCGCGCACCCGCAACACCACCAGGGTCACGAACTCCAGCATCAGCGCGGCGCCGTACAACATAATGTCCAGGGTCACCAGGCGGCGGAAACCCAGCCCCAAGCAAAGCGCCCAGCAACCGGCCAATACCAAAATGGCTACCCAGGGCGTTCCATTCTTCCGCGTTACCTGGCCGAAGATCTTCGGCAACATGCCGTCTTTGGCCATGGCCAGCGGCAGGCGTGAGTAGCTCATCACCAGCGCATTGAACATGCCGAACCCGCTCATCATCCCGCCTATGGTCACCATGAACCGCAGCCATTCGAAGCCCATCATCGTGCCGCCCAATTGCCCGGCAATAGCCGCCCAGGAACCATCCTCATTGAATGCCGACGCGGGAATTCCCGTGAAATAAACCGCCAGGAAGGGCAGCACATAAGTGAGCGAAACCAGGATTACCGCGGCAATCATGGCCCGCGGATAGGTTCGCTGCGGGCGTTCCACTTCCTGCGCAATCGTCGAGGCGTTATCCCAGCCCATATAGTTCCACATGGCCACCAGCACCGCGCCGAGCAAGCCCATGCTTGCGCCCGTGGCCGCCGTTTCCGGCGTCCCGGAAAACGATCCGAGCTTTGCCGGGGTCAGCAAAACCACCAATCCGAACGGCAGCGACAACAGGAAAAACAGCCAGAGCGAGGTGAGGCCAACCACACGGATGCCCGCCAGGTTCAGCGCCGCGCAGGTTACCACCACGAACAAGCCCGCGAGGACTCCATGATTCCGCTCGCCAAACCAGGGCGACATCTGCTTCAGATAAAACACAAACAAAGTCGGGTAAATCGCCATATCAAAGATGCTGGCCGCCAGCGAAAGCCAGGCTTCCTGAAAGCCCCAAAAACTGCCCATACCGCGCCGCACCCAAGCGTAGTAGCCGCCTTCCTGCGGCAGCGCGCTCGAAAGCTCGCCGATCATGAACGCCGTCGGCAGGCACCACAGCACCGGCAAGAACAGCAGAACCAGGATTCCCCGCCCGTATCCTGCACCGGAGATGATCGCCTCAGTGCCATAGGTGCCGCCAGACACCATGAAAAACGTGGCGGCAACAAGAGGCCAGAGCGTCAATTTTGCTCTTGTTTTCGTTATGGAAATGCTTTGGGAAGGAATTTGGGCTGGAAGGGATGCAGTACTCAATTTTTTTCTCTCGTCCTCCTCAAGTGACTCTCGCTCTCAAATCGCGCTAAGCAAGCTCACCTTTCGAAGAATACAGTCTCTGTGCGCTCATGCAAGAAAAAAGTGAGTAGCGCGAAGATTTTTTTCAGCTTGCCAACCGTACCGAAGTACTAGGAGAGCGAGACCGTGTCTCGTCCGTGTTATCGATTTCCGTCGTCGCTTCTCTGCGGAAGGCGCGCTGAGAATCTGCACTCGGAACTCGAATTCCTCTTCTACCGAGCTATCGGCCGCTTTTATACCCGCGTTCATCAAAAAGCTGACCCAGGGAGCCGGTTTACTAAATCCTGAGCCTCACGCTATCCTCCCAAGGTTCCTGGAGGATAGAAGCATGTACTGGTTCCGCAGAATCGCCGCCTTTTTCTTTCTTTTGACGGTGCCGTTTTCCATCTTTCCCGCCCGCGCGCAGCAATACGACCCGAAGTTTTACTCAGAGATGCGCTGGCGCTGCATTGGCCCGTTCCGCGGCGGGCGCACCGTGGCCATCGCCGGCGTGCCACAGCAGCCCAACGTCTTTTACATGGCGGCGGTAAACGGCGGCGTATGGAAAACCACCGACCTGGGCAACACCTGGTTTCCGATATTTGACGACCAAGCCTCCGGCTCAGTCGGTGCCATTGCCGTGGCTCCTTCCAATCCCAACATCATCTATGTGGGCAGCGGCGAAGGCCTGCAGCGCCCCGACCTGGCCGTCGGCGATGGGTTTTACAAATCCAGCGATGCAGGGAAAACCTGGACACATCTCGGTCTTCACGATGCCCAGCAAATCACCACGATTGTTGTCGACCCCAGGAATCCGGACCGCGTTTTCGTCGCCGTGCAGGGGCATCCCTATGGCCCAAACTTCGAGCGCGGGGTTTTTCGCTCGCTGGACGGCGGCAAGACTTTCGAGAAGGTCCTCTATAAAGATGAAAATACTGGCGCCGCCGACCTGGTAATGGATCCGAGGAACCCGCTGGTTCTCTTCGCGACGCTTTGGGCGGCTCGCGTGGCGCCCTGGGAAATCCGCAGCGGCACGTCGTTTGTGATTCCCGGCAGCGGCTTATACAAATCCACGGATGGTGGCACGACGTGGCGGCAGATCAACAAAGGGCTGCCCGCTGCTAGCGACACGATTGGCCGCATGGGTATTGCCATGGCTCCCGGCAACCCGCAACGCATGTACCTGACCATGGAAGCGCAAAAGGAGCCGGGCATCTACCGTTCCGACGACGCCGGAGAGAGTTGGCAGCACGTGAACGACGACCACAGGATTGGGGGCCGCGGTCCTGGCGCCATGGGCATCGCCGTCGCGCCTGATAACGCCGATGTGATTTACGTTGCCAACACCACTACTTGGAAATCCACGAACGGCGGCAAGACTTTTTCCGGTTTCAAAGGCGCTCCTGGCGGCGACGATTATCAACGCATCTGGATCAATCCCAATAATGCCCAAACGATTGCGCTGAGCAGTGACCAGGGAGCCGTTATCAGCGTCAACGGCGGCCAGACCTGGAGCAGTTGGTATAACCAGCCGACCGCGCAGTTTTATCACGTGGTCACCGACAATCGCTTTCCGTACTGGGTTTATGGCGCGCAGCAGGAAAGCGGCGCCGCTGCCACTCAGAGCCGCAGCGACCTCGGCGAAATTACCTTCCGCGAATGGAGCCTCCCCGGCATCGAGGAATATGGCTACATCGCCGTGGACCCGCGCGATCCGAATATTCTTTACGGCGGCCGCATCACCCGCACCAACCAGGACCTGAACGAATACGCCAACATCGCCCCCGAGCCCATCCGCACCGGCCAGTACCGCTACAATCGCTCGCTGCCCATTGTCTTTTCGCCGCTCGATCACAGTAAACTCTATTTCGCCGCCAATGTTTTGTTCCAGACCACCGATGGCGGCCATTCCTGGCAGGTCATCAGCCCGGACTTGACCCGAGAAACGCCCGAAGTTCCCGCGAACCTGGGTGCCTTTTCCGCGGGCGACGCGGAAAAAGGAAAGCATCGCGGCACGATTTATGCCCTTGCTCCTTCGTTTAAGGAAGCCGATACCATCTGGGCGGGCACCGACGACGGCTTGATTCAACTTACCCGCGACGCCGGGAAAACCTGGAAAAACGTAACGCCGCCGCAGCTTACTTCCTGGAGCAAAGTTTCCATTCTCGAGGCATCGCACTTCGATGCGGGAACGGCTTACGCGGCGGTGAACCGCTTCCGGCTCGATGATCTGAAGCCCCACATTTATCGCACGCGCGATTTTGGCGCCACCTGGCAGGAAATTGTGTCGGGTCTGGCCGACAATGCGCCTATTAACGTGGTGCGTGAAGACCCCTCGCGCAAGGGTCTGCTTTTTTCCGGCTCGGAAACATCGGTGTACGTTTCGTTCAACGACGGCGATTCCTGGCAATTCCTGCAGCTCAACTTGCCGCACACCTCAATGCGCGATCTGGAGATTCATGGCGATGACCTGATTGTTGCCACGCATGGCCGATCTTTCTGGATTCTCGACGACCTGACCCCGCTACGCCAGTTGGATGACAATGTGGCAAAAGCTTCTGCCTTTTTGTTCAAGCCGCAAGAGGCGGTTCGCTGGCGCTGGAACCGCAATCCGGATACGCCGCTGCCTGCGGACACTCCGGCAGGGAAAAACCCTCCCGACGGCGCCATCATTGACTATTACCTTGGCGCCCCGCCGCAGACCCCGGTCGGCATTGAGATTCTGGACGCCTCGGGCGCCACTGTGCGCCATTACAGCAGCGCGGACGCACCGTTGGACATGAAGAAGCTAGCCGGCGAACATCCCATCCCGATGTACTGGGTGCGGCCCGCGCAAATTCCTTCCGCAACGCCGGGCATGCACCGTTTCGTGTGGGACCTTCGCGGCTCGCCACCTAAAGCCCTCGAGCATGAGTTTCCCATCTCCGCGATCCTTCACGACACGCCGCTCAATCCCCAGGGTACGTGGGCGCTGCCGGGAAGGTACACGGTCAGGCTGACCGTGGACGGCGAGCAATTCACACAGCCGCTCGCGGTAAAGATGGACCCGCGCATCAAGTCGAGCCTCGCCGATTTGCGAGCGCAGTCCAGCCTTGCGTCTGGCTCCGTTGCGGGTATGAACCAGAGCTATGAAACCCTGGGCCAGGTGCGCTCCATCCGAGCGCAGATCAAGGAACTTGCGCCGAAGGTGAAAAGGAAGCTGGCCGATTCCCTCCAGGCGCTCGACAAAAAATGTGCGACCCTGGAAGGCGCGACCTCCAGCACTTTCTTCGGCACTCCGCCCAGAGGCAAGCAACCGGAGAGCTTCGCCAGCCTGAATCAACACTTCGGTCAGCTCCTGACGATTACCGAGTCCGCGGATGGCCTGCCCACGACTCAGGCCGAGGCCGTTTACGCCGAGCTTGCTCTACAGCTTAAGACCCTGAGCCAGGATTGGGAATCAGTAAAGCAAACGACCATTCGTTCACTGAATAAGGATCTCGCCAAGGCAAAGCTGTCCGCCTTAGGTCCCGAAAAGCCATCGGCCCAGGAAATGGAGAGCACAGGTGACGAGGACGACGAACCCTGAGAAATCAATAAATCATTTTGCTATTTATCTGCATGAAAGTGAGCATATTGTTGACTATGGTCAGACTATGGTTTGACTAAACTTCGATTCCATGTTAGAATCTCTTTCTGCGTGAGGAGTGTCACTATGGAAGAGATGGCCATCTCCAAATTCAAGGCCACCTGCCTGGCCGTCCTGGAAAAGGTCAAGAAAACCGGGCAGCCAGTGCTGGTCACTCGCTTCGGTCATCCGGTTGCCGAGATTCGCCCGCCCGCTGGGTCGCTGACGACCCGCCGCTTCGGCTTGCGCACCCGCACAGGTGTGATCCTGGGAGACATTGTCAGTCCCATTTCTGACGAATCGGATTGGGAGGCGGCGCAGGATCAGGGTTCAGACGAAAAATGAACCTGCTGCTGGATACCCACATCTGGATCTGGAACGACTTGCAGCCGGAGAAAATCACGTCGCTCGTTGCAAAGGAACTTGCCGATCCTTCCAACGAATTGTGGCTTTCGCCGGTGAGCATCTGGGAGCTGGTGCTCTTGCGGGAGAAGAAAAAGCTCCAGCTCCGCCAGGATCTCGGTCAATGGGTTAGGGAGTCGGTGCGCGATCTAGATCTCAAAGAAGCGCCGTTCACCTGGGAAGTTTCCCATGAACTCCCCTTCACCAGGTTGCCTCACCGCGATCCGGCAGACCGTTTCCTGGTCGCCACGGCGCGCGCCTACGACATGACTCTGGTCACATCGGATGAAAAGCTGCTCTCCGTCGCCGATCTGAAAGTACTGTCGAATTTGTGAGCTAGTTGCGAACGCTCGCGCTCAGTGTAGATACTTCTGAAAAAACGCCGACATGCGCTCGGCCGCATCGGCCGCGGCTTCCGGACGATAACCCTGCTTATTGTTCGGATTTTCAAACGCGTGGCCGGCGCCGTCATAAACCTTGATGTCCGTCGCCTTTCCGCCGGCTTTCATCGCCGATTCGAATGCCTTTACATCCTTGGCTGGAATCCCCTGATCGTCCGCGCCAAAATTTCCTAGCACCGGAGCTTTGATCCTGGCAATCAACGCCGGCTCCGATGGTAGCCAGCCGTAGTTCACCGCGCACGCCGCCAGCTTCGGCTGATCCACGGCCAATTTGATGGACCAGCTACCGCCCATGCACCAGCCCACCGAACCGATTTTCGCGGCGTTCACGTCCGGCCGCGTGCTCAAATAGGCGAACGCCGCCTCCAGGTCGCGCATCCCACGGTCATCCGGCAATCCGCGCATCAGGATGTGCGCGTCGTCGGGATTCGTGGCCACCTTTCCGCGGTATAAATCCACCGCCAGCGCCACATAGCCTTGTGCCGCATATTTCCGCGCCTGTTCCTTCACCCAGTCGTTGAGACCCCACCATTCGTGAATCACGATGATTGCCGGATGTTTGCCACCCCCATCCGGCAACACCAGAAAGCTGCTTACGGTCTCATCGCCACTTTTGTAGCTTACGGTTTCGGTTTTGAGCGCGCCTGCCTGCAACGCCAGGCCAAAGGCCAGCAGGCCCAAAGCAAAAATGCCAAGAATCCATCTCCGGTTCACGGGGACACCTCCAAAGTAAAAGGCTCGGAAACTTTAGCGTATTCCAGAGCTCTAAACCATCTTCTGCTTGTGCTAGCCGGCCGTCTTTTGCAGTTCCTCGAGCGTCGCGACGACTTCGTCGCTATGCTTCTCTACGTCCACTTCCGTCCAGACCTTGCGGACCACGCCGCTGGGATCGATCAAAAAGGAGTGCCGCGCGGAAAGCTTCGCCACGCCAAAATTCATCACCGAGCCGTACTTCCTGGAAACTTCCTGCCTGCTGTCTGCCAGCAGCTTGAACGTCAAGCTCTCCTTCGCGCAAAACGCCTGGTGTGACTTTTCATCCTGCATGCTGACGCCGAAAATCACGGTGTTCCTGGCGTTATATTTCGCCAGGTCGCGCTGGAAGTTGCGCGCCTCAATGGTGCAGCCGCTGGTCATGTCCTTCGGATAAAAATAGAGCACCACCCACTGACCCTGGAAATCGTGCAGGCTGACGGCCTTGCCTTCCTGCGAATGCAACGTGAAGTCGGGAGCGGCCGTACCCACTGCGAGAGCCTTGCCTCCCGCGCGCAGCTTCATGCTAAGCAGCACTGCCATTACCGCCAGCACTGCAACTCCTGCCACGATCATCCACATTGATTCCGCCCTTATCGTTGAGCCTTTCCAGAAAGTAGCAAAGATTGGCGCGTTTGGGCCAAGGGAAAGAGGGGCAGGCTTTGGCAGCAAGATATACCCGCAGCGCGGGCTATCTTGATCGGATCTGCGGCCGAGGCTCTCCCGGAAGCGAAGCGCTTTGCGCGCGCGTTCCGCAGGTTCCAATCTGCGGGAGGAAAAGACACGCGCCAGAACCGAGCCAAAATCGTATCTGCCAGTTCTCTCCGGAATGGGCACCCGCTTTTGCCGGAGAATTCGCATACAATAGTTCCATCGATCCCGCGCGAACGTCGACTCGCGCGCGGATTCTCCAAAACCCGAATGGATTCCTCCGCCCCCACCTGGCTTTACGAGCCAGCCGCCACTCTCCTGCTCGTGCTCGCGTTTCTTTTCCCTGCCGTGCTGCTACCGCAATCCTCGGAGCGCTTTTTCGGCAGCATCGAAAATCTTTTTTCTCGCCTTGCCAGGCAAAAGCCGCTTGCCGTCGTTTGCGTGTTTTTCCTCGTGCTAGTTGTGCGTCTGGCGCTTCTCGGCCAGCTTCCCGTGCCCTATCCTGGCATCCACGACGAATTCAGCTATTTGCTGATGGCCGATACGTTTGCTCACGGCCATCTTGCCAACCCGCCCCACCCTCTCTGGAGAAGCTTCGAAACATTCCACGTCATCTCCCTCCCCGTATACGTCTCCAAATATCCTCCCGCACAAGGAGTGGCGCTTGCACTGGGCCAACGGCTAGGCCATCCGTGGATTGGCGTACTCGTCAGTGCCGCCGCAATGACCGCGGCCTTTGTATGGGCGTTGCAGGCCTGGATGCCGGACCGCTGGGCTTTTCTTGCGGGCATTCTTGCCACGCTGAAGCTGTGCGTTGCCTGTTACTGGATCAACAGCTATTGGGGCGGAGCCGTGGCGGGGATCGGCGGAGCGTTGGTTTTGGGCGCGCTTGGCCGCTTGCGGCGCGGCGCTGCCCCGCACCTGGGTATCTTACTCGCCTTAGGCGTCGCCATTCTGATTAACAGCCGTCCTTACGAGAGCGTCTTTTTCTGCGTTCCCATCGTGGCGGCGCTGTTTGTTTGGCTGCGTCGTGAGTGGAGGGACAAAGATTTGCGCCCTGCTGCTTTGCGCAGCGTTGTATTTCCCGCCGCCGGTGTTTTGCTGGTCACTTTTTGCGCCATGGCCTATTACGATTGGCGGCTGACCGGCAATCCCCTCGACCCTCCTTACGCCTACGCCCCCCGCTTACTTCAGCGCGGAGCCACGTTTCTCTGGCAAAAGCCGCTCCCTCCAGGGCACTACGACAATGCCCAATTCGACACTTTCTACAACAAATTCGAAATCGGCAATTACGACCGTACCTGGACCACCTTCAAATCCGTCTTTCAGAGCAAACGCGAACATTGTCTGCCTATTTTCTTCTGGCCCGCCTGCTGGGCTCTTCTTCCCAGCGCCTTGTTTGTCTATCGCGATGCTCGCCTGCGCGTGGTCCTCCTTGCCCTGCTTGCCACGGTGTTCGCTTATTGCCTGGTGGTCTGGCCTGGGCCCCACTACCTGGCTCCCGCAGCTACCGCCTGGTTTGCGCTGCTAGTCCAATCCATCCGCCATCTGCGCGTCCTACGCATTCGCCGACGCCCGATCGGCGCTGCGCTTTCACGAGCCGTGCTTTTCGCGCTGGTCTTCGATGTCTCACAGCTTGTTCTGCAGCGCATCGGCGATCCCCTAGGCTGGGGCAGTTGGGGGCTTGGCGATCGCCAGGAATTGCAATACAAACTGGAATCCATGCCCGGGAAACACCTGGTGCTGGTTCGCTACGACGAAAGCCACAGTGTCCATGAGGAGTGGGTTTACAATCTCGCCGATATCGACGCCTCGAAAGTCATCTGGGCGCGCGATTTTCCCGGCGAAGCCAACGACCAGCTGCTGAAGTATTACCCGGACCGCACCATCTGGATGGCTTTTCCTGACAGCGGAGAGGATCCCTCAATCGTCCGCCTGCCCACGTCTCCGCCCAAAAACGCTGCCAACTCAGATGGCATCCGGTCCCCCTATTGACCTTGACTTGTCGCCATCCGCGGCGCGCCCTATACTCCCTTTCTGGCTTGTTCTTCGGGAGAAACGCCTTGCTGAAGCGCTGGAACCTCCTCGCCATCCTGCTCGCTCTTTGCAGTTCCGCGGCCCTGGCCCAGAAAAAACCGGTTGCGGTGCAAAACGACCGCATCGTCCTTGAGCAGATCCTCCAACAGACCTATCAGCCGTCGCTGGTAGGCAAACAGATGATGGGCATCGGCGGCGAAACCGACATCCGTCGCGCCGGCACTATTGTCGTGATCCAGCGTCCCGGCCTGTATGGCTCGTTGATGCACTCGGAGCCTGCCTCGAGCGCCATCACCGGTTCGCGCGCCGAGCTTTTCCGCGGCCACAAGGACTACGATGTTCCTGTTGGCGAGCGTTACTACGTCACGGCCCTGGCGGTTTCTTCGAGCACCGTACTCGTGGGTCTGATCAGCGCGCGCAGCATCCCCACGCAAGCCGGCGCGGGCCGCATGTGGACCACGCTTTCGTTTAATTTTCCGGACGAGGTCCTGGCCAATGCGGACAAAGAGGCCGTCTTTCGCGCCATAGACCAGTGGTTCGTTCCGGAAGGCCGTATGACCTCCGTTCCCGCAGCGGCACCTGCGGGTGCTGCCCCGGCTGCATCGCCAGGCGTAGCTGCTCCGGCGCCTGTACCCGCTCCGGCCGCAGCCCCGGTCCCGCGGGAAATTCCTCTCACGCCTGGCATGACGCGCGACCAGATTCTTCAGACCCTGGGCGCCGCCAGCCGGGAACTGCAATTTGGTCCCAAGCTCTGGATGATGTACCCGGGCTTCGTCGCGGTCCTCGGTGACGGGAAACTGGAATCGGTGCAAACCACAGGGGAGGGATCCGCGCGCGTCAACGTGCAATCGGATCCCGCCGGCGCGGAAATCTATCTGGATGACCAGTTTGTGGGTTCCACGCCCTCGACGCTACTGCTCAGCCCCGGCAAGCACGCGGTTCGCCTGCACGCCGCGGGGCGCGCGGATTGGACGCGCCAGGTGAACGTGCTCTCCGGCAGCGAGCTTACGCTCTCCGCTACACTCGATAAGAACTAAAGCGCATCCCGGTAGCGCCGGCATCCTGCCGGCTATGGAATGAAGAAACACCCTGGCGCTAGCGCCGGGGTCAAACTCTCTGTTTAGAATAAATTTCTGCGGAAGGCTTACGGTTGTGGCTTAGGCTTTTCCAGTTCGGCCTTTTGCGTTTTGAGGGCCTTTACTTCCTGCTGCGTCTTCGCCATGACGCCTTCCATGCGGGCTTTCTCCGTAAGGCAGTGGTCGCGTTGGGAGCCGCTGGAGTTGGAAGCGCACTCTTGCATCTGGCGGAGGTAGTCGGCTTGTGCATCGAGGTCGCGGTTCTCCCACGCGATCATTTTGTTGGCCTCTTCGGTGCTCTTGGGATCGGAAAGCGCCGCGTGAGCCGGCTTCACACCCTCGGGGTAATTCGCCGGTGCAGTAGTGGACTTTGCCGTCTCCGCCTTGGCCTTTGCCGCGGCGGCCTCTTCTTGCGCCGCCTTTTGCGCAGCGTATTGGTCTGCGGGAGTCCGCAGCGTGGTCACGTCGTCATCCGTCCAGACCTTGTGGGGTTTCGCGGGAGCCGCCTTCGGAGGGTCGGTCACTTTCTCGGAGACCGGCGTGGGCCGCGGCGTGGCCACCTGGGCCAGCGTCGCTTTACCCGTCAAGCCGAAACTCAGAACCAGCAAGGAAGCCCAGATTGTCTTTTGCGCGATCGTATCCATGATGCCTTTTCCTCAGTCGTTGTACTGGATTTCCCGGAATGACAGCATTTTGTAAGTCGGGGGAGTTTGCGCGTTGTTGATCCAGCAGCTGTTGTAGTAAACGCCGTTGCCGCCGCCACCACTGATTTGGAAACTGCTGGGACCGAGAGCGGGCAGCAGATTGCCGTTGGCATCCTTGATCGTGGCCACCAACATGGCGCCATCGAATTCATTGTTACCGCCGCCGCTGCCTAGAAAAGTGGTCGTACCATCGCCAACCACCAGCACAATGCCTTTCCAGCCGGTCGTGCCGCTGTAGGCGAAGTTGCCGGTCACCACCAGCAAGCCGTAGCCGGTGTAGTTGCCGGTCATCGAGAAGTTGCCGTCCACGACGACGACCATGGGATTGTTCACGCTCATCTGCGAAGGCATATTGGATTCCGTCGCGTTGCCGGTAACTACTAGGTCCGCGTTCTGCTCAATCGTCTGCACCAACTGGTTGAGTTCCGCGGGAGTTTGCATGGTGTTGTTCAAGGTCACGTTGGAGACGCTCGGCGAGGTGAGTTGCCCGTTGGCTGCGATGGGCGCACCGACGTAATGATCCATGCGGTTGGCGGCAATGCCGCCAAGCACGTTGTTGATATTGTTGACCGCGCCCGCGTTGGTCACGCCGACGGCGGACACGGTCGGCTGGTTCGGAACGCAGCCGGGAACGGGCGGAGGATTGCCCGAGCCGTCGACCCCGTCCGCGAACCACTGGTTGGAGTTCGCACCGTTAAAAGCCACGTTGCTTCCCGGCAGGCTCAAAGCCGCAGGGAAATTCAAATTGAAGGTCGTGGCAGTCACCGCGTATTGCAGCAACTTCTCGCCGCCGCCCGGGACCACCGCCAGCGCGGTTACTTCAAACACCGGCTTGGCGGTCGGCGTAGGCGCCGTCGCGGGGTTTCCGGCGCCCGCGGGAACGCCGAGCATCAAGGATGGGGTCGCGGCCGCGGCATCATAGAACAAGGAAACCGTATTGTCATAATTGGTATCGTTGTCGACGTCGATGTTTAACGAAGCCTCTGTCGCCGGCGTAATGCGCACCCACTTGTACGTGGGACCCGGAATGGTCCCGTTGTTGAGCGGCGATACCGATGTTTTTGTCTGAGAAACCGCCGCCGTCACTGCCTGCCCATACTCCGCCGCGTATTCGTTGTCGGGATAGGTGGTGCTACTGGCAAGATTGGTCGGCGCCACGACTTCACCGGGGGCAGGGTTAAGAATGTAACGCACCTGGTTGGTGGCCAGCGCGATGCCTGTTGCCGGCATAAAGTTCGGCGTCGCGGCATCGTTTAGATAGTTCGGGCTCTTTGGCAGCATGCGCCCGCGCGCTTCCTCGAGCCCGGCCATCGCCGCATAGCGCGCCGTCGTCGATAGCTTATAGTTGCCCGCTAGAGAGCTCTCCGTCGCGGTGGCGAAAACCATCGCCAGGCCCACGGCCGAAATAATCAGCAGCACAAAAATCGAAATCAAGAGGGCTACACCCTTCTCTTGCTTCCGGGATTTGCGGCTTTTCGCTTTCAACATAAAAGCTCCTCGCTGTTACTGATTGGGATTGATGCGGCGAGCCATGCCATTCAGAGTGACGGCGCGGATATCTCCGGACTGCTCGTCCACGCCTTTGGCCCTGACGATCAAGGTGATGCCCACTTCGCGAATGTTGTTGGGAGTGTTGTTGACACCCGCGCCGGTGCACAAACCTACGCCGGCGTTATTGGGCAGATCGCAGTAATACGTGAAAATCGGCAGCGGAGCGCCGCCGGGAAACAGCCCGGGATAGTCGTTGTTGAGCGAAGCAATCGTCGCTGCCGAAGCGTTGTTCACCACGTTGGTCACGTAGGGCGCCATAACTCCCGGCTGCGAGGTCGCCGTGGCGGCGTCCACGCCCGGGGTTTTCACAACAACGCCTCGGTAAAGTGTGCCGGTCAGCAACTGGTAGCGCACCCAGGACACGTTGCGGCTGTTGTTGTTGTCCACATTGGTTTCCACGATCAGGTCAAAATTGCTGGGTGTGGTGCAGGCGCCGATGGCGCACGTTGCCTGCGCCACGTAGCCTGGCGACCATGCATAGGGCGTTTGCGCGTACATGGAAGCTGGCGTTGCAGGGTTCAAGAACTGGCTCTTCGGTGGATAGCCCGCGTCATTGATGTCGCGGGTCATTTGATCGATGGCCAGCCGCGCTTCCTGGAATGCGCCCAACACCTGCGTGTCGGTCTTATAGCGTTTCTGGGACACGTTCAGAAGCGCCATCACCGCGCCGCTCACGACCAGGAAGATCGCCGCGCCGACCATCATTTCCAGAAGCGTAAAACCCGCCTGGCTTTTTTTGTTTCGCATGGAGGATCTCACTTGTACACCACTACATCCAGAGTCGTCGGCCGAATGTAGCCTCCAGGGCCATCCCGGCGCACGGAAATCACGATGCGCTTCGACATGATGTTGCCGGCGGTTCCGTTTGTGGACACCGCCCAGCGTACGTCGTAAGCGCTTTTGCTGGGATCTTGCGCGTCACGGTAAATGACGTTGTAGCCGCCCACTCTGGCTTGCGTGAAGTCGATCATGGTTCGGCCGCCGACCACCGCCGTGGGGCTGCCCTGAAACGCGTTGAAGGCGGCATTGCTGCCCAGGTTGCACACGACGTTGAAGCAGGGGTCGTCCGTGTTGGTGTTGTTGGTATACGTGGTGTTTGTGATCGGCTGCTGCAGGAACTGCTCCAGTTCGCGTTGCGCAACCACCAGGCCTGTGGAATCGCCGCGATTGCCGGTGTTATTCGCAAGGGAAAACGGAATCAGTTGCGCCACGCCCAGTGCACCCACCATCAACACCACCACGGCAATCAGCATCTCCAGGATGGAAAATCCCCGCTGTTTGCTCCGCTTGTTTCTTCCGGATGTGGCGGTCATAAGTGAAGTTCCTCTCTTCGTTCAAATCCGGTTCTCAGTTCACCTGGCTCCAGGAGCCGCTGCCGTTTGGCGACCACACTTGCACGCTACCCGAGGGGAGTATCACCACCGCGCGGTAGCCCCAATTGGGTTTGTTCGGATAGCCGACATACAGGACATTCACGAGGTTGTTGTTACTCACCGCCCCACGCGTATCAAAGGTCAGAGTGACCGGCCCGGAAATCCCGGAAATCGCAGTGGTTGCCGTGACCCCAATGGCCGAGGCCATCTGTCCAGCAACGGCAACGTTACCAACTGGCACCAGGGTCACGGACCCCGTAAGTGGAGTGGTCTTGTCGGTATTCACCCACGCGCCGGTTCCTCTCGCGTCCGTCCACATGCGGTATCCAGTGCCGGACGGTTGGATGACGCAGGTCTGCGGGGTATTCCGCCGGATGGCGTCAAAGCGGCTGGATTTGAGCTGATCCGCCACCATGCCGGCCGTGGAATTAAGTTGATAAACTCGCAGATTCTGGGTGATCGACGGCATGGCGACGCCGCTGATGATGAGCACCACCGCCATCGCCACCACTAACTCGATGGCGCTGAAGCCTTTGGCTGCGCGCTGCTTTGCCGAAATAACTTTTTGACTGCCTTTAATGGACATGCGACACCCTTCGCTTATCTGCTTATTCATAGCGCGAAGAAATGTCGCGCAACAACTGGACATTGGTACTGTTTCTGTGCAGTACAAACCCTCCCGTACAAAAGTCCTAGCGGGACAGTTACCGAAGTTTGCTGGCTGTTCCTGCTATTCATAGGCCGCGATTCAATTCATTTGGTTCCAGGAGCCGTTACCGTCCGGCGTCCAGACTTGCACGCTGCCTGAAGGCATAACGACCACGGCGCGATATCCAAAACCAGAATTGCCGGGATATCCGACATAGAAGACGTTGACGGTTGCGCTGCTGGAAACCGCACCGCGGGTATCAAAGGTCAAAAAAACTTCCGAAGTACTGCCTGACATCGTCGTGCTTCCGGTAACACCCAGCGCCGCTTCGAGCGCGCCGGAGTCAGGAACGGAGCCGGAATCCACGAGCGACAGAGATCGAGAAAGCGTGGTGGTGTGGTCTGTGGTCACGTAAGTTCCTGAGCCGGTGCCGGCCGCGTCGGTCCACAACTGGTAACCAGGGGCGCCGGGCGTGACAAAGCAGGTCTGGGGTATATTCCGGCGAATCGCGTCGAAACGTGCGGACTTGAATTGGTCCGCAACCATGCTGGCCGTGGAGTTCAGTTGGTAGACGCGCATATTCGAGGAAATCGAGGGGACGGCAATGCCACTGACGGCCAGCACCATGCCCATCACCACTGCTAACTCCAGTGTACTGAAGCCATTAGGTTTCTTTTGACGAACCGGCTTGCGGGGGTTTGTAGGGAACATGTGTCACCTTCCTTGTGTTCCAATTTGAGCCCAACCCCCTGCACGGGCAACTGCCCGTCGGTACTTTTCTCGGTCATACCCAAGGTCCATCTGGGAGTACTACTGAGTACTACAGTCTTTATTTTCTTTAGCTTACGGTGCATTTCCACTCGCCTTCCTCGACCTGTACCAAACCAGGACCGAACGAGTCCTATTTCTTAAGCCCCCTGGGGTACAGTCTGCCCTCCATTATTTGTTACTTCGAGGTTCCACAGCTTGCCGCTTTTCCTTCCGTCCCGAAAAAGCCATACTTGGCGCCACATCCCATGAGCGAAAGCTATCGCTTCTCCGGCCTACGCGAACTGCTCGCCAAGGCCAATGAGGAAAAATCCGGCGACCAGCTCGCTGGTATCGCCGCTGCTTCCGAGCGCGAGCGCGTGGCCGCAAAGAGCACCCTGGCCGACCATCTGCTCATCGACTTGCTCAACAATCCTGTTATTCCCCCGGAAACCGACGAGGTTTCTCGCCTGATTCTTGACTCGCATGACGCCGCCGCCTTTCAGCCGATCTGCGGCCTCACGGTCGGTGCCTTCCGTGAATTGCTGCTCGACCCGCGAACCACCGAAGCCCATCTCAAGGCTTTGCAATGGGGCATCACTCCGGAGATGGCTGCCGCGGTCGCCAAACTCATGAGCAACAAAGATCTGGTTCTCGGAGCTTCGAAAATCCGCAACGTCACCCGTTGCCGCAACTCCCTCGGCGAGCGGGGGGTGCTTGGCATTCGCCTGCAACCCAATCATCCTTCCGACGACATTGGCGGCATTCTGTTGTCGGCGTTCGACGGACTGCTTTTTGGCTGCGGCGACGCGGTTATCGGCGTAAACCCGGCCACCGATTCAGTCGCGGTGGTTTCCGCCATCCTGCGCGCGCTCGATCGCTTGATTAGCGCTTTCGGAATTCCCACGCAGGCCTGTTGCCTTGCCCATATCACCACGCAACTCGCTTGTCTCGACCAGGGCGCGCCTGTTGATCTTCTATTTCAGTCCGTGGCCGGAACCCAGGCCGCTAACAAAAGCTTTGGTGTGAATCTGGCCATGTTGCGTGAGGGCCGCGAACGCGTCCTCGAACATCACCACCGCCGCAACGTCCCTTGGGTCGGCGACAACGTCATGTATTTCGAAACCGGGCAGGGAAGTGCGCTCTCTGCCGAAGCGCATCACGGAGTCGACCAGGTCACTCTCGAAGCTCGCGCTTACGGAGTTGCCCGCGCGTTCTCTCCGTTTCTCATCAACACCGTTGTGGGTTTCATCGGCCCCGAATATCTCTACGATGAGCGCCAGATCATTCGCGCCGGGCTCGAGGATCACTTTATGGGCAAGCTGCTCGGTCTGCCCATGGGTTGCGATGTCTGCTACACGAATCACGCCGTCGCCGACCAGAACTCCGCCGACAATCTTCTGCTTTTACTTGCCGCGGCCGGATGCAACTACTTCATGGGCGTTCCCTGCGCTGACGACGTCATGCTGAATTACCAATCCACCAGCTTTCATGATGCGCTGGCGGTGCGCAAAATCTTCGGCCTGCGACCCGCCCCAGAATTTCTGGATTGGTTGGAACGCGCGAGTATCTATCGCAACGGCGAACCGCGCGTCCTCGATGCGGGCAGCCGGCAAAAACTGTTGAGCGGGCTCGAAGGTGTGCTGGAAGCACCCGCGCCGCCAGCGTAATTTTTTCTATGGACGACGAACGGCAACTCTCCGCACCTCCTCCGTGGCCGGAACTCGTGCGCAAAATCCGCGCGCGCACCCCGGCGCGCATCTTCGTCGCGCGCGGCGCCGCTTATCCGACGCGAACGGAACTCGAACTCCGCAGCGCTCATGCCAGCGCCGTAGACGCCGTATGGTCGGAGTTCGATTTCGAACGCGACTTTCCTTCGGAGTTCGTCGCGCAGTGGGGACTCTTCCAAGTTGCAAGCAAAGCTGAATGCAAATCGCAATTCTTGTTGCGACCTGACTTGGGCCGGACTCTCAGCGAACCGGCCAGAAATCTCCTGGCGCAGAAATGCCCCAAGTCTCCGGACGTCCAGATAGTTATTGGCGACGGTCTTTCTGGAGCCGCGGTGGCTGCCCAGGTCCCTGCGTTGTTTCCTCTTCTTGACGAAAAATTCCGCTCTCGCGGATGGTCCCTGGGCCAATCCTTTGTCGTCCGCTATTGCCGCGTCGGTATTATGAACGACGTCGGAGACCTCCTCGCCCCGCGCCTGATCGTCCTGCTCATCGGCGAACGCCCGGGCCTGGCCACCGCCGAAAGCCTTTCCGCCTACATGGCCTATGCTCCCAAATCCGGCCAGACGGACGCTGACCGCAATCTTATTTCCAATATTCATGGCCGCGGCGTGTCTATCCCGGAGGCCGCCGAACGCATCGTTAGCCTCGCTGCCCAAATGCGAGTGCTCCGTTCGAGCGGCACCGCAGTCAAGGAAGATGCGCCTCGCCTTCTATCCTGATTGGTCATGCCTCGAGCCGAATCGAGCTATACTGACCGCCCGGCACGCGATCTGCCAGTCCGGAGCGGAACATGCGGCCTGCTTATTCCCCCCCGCGCCCTCTGATTTCGGTCACCGACTCTGTGGGGCAAGCCGCACATACTCTCGTGTCAAGGACCACCACGCCGGCCGCCTGGCATGCGGCCCGCTACACCGAAAGTGGTATTCCCCGGCAGACGCGTAGTGGTAGTCAAAGACCATCCCATATCGGGATGCGCATCCGTTGGCCGCAAAATATACTCCGGCCACAGCGGTCTGTTTTGGGGGAAGTCGTGGTTTTGCAACCTCGCTTTGTTTTGCCTATGACGGCTCGACGGTACAGCGCTAGTGCCTTCCGCCCGTCAAGGCCAGACTGCGCAGCGCAACCTGCCTCTCACGCATCTGACTACCCCCCATCCTATCGCCGGCGCCCGGGTGTTGCACAACTCGCCGATTGGCGTTACAACAGTTTCCCTCTGTACCTTTCCCCGGCTCGCCTTGGCCGCGAAGGTGTCTCCAGTTGGCGGGTCAACCGATTTCCTCAGGGGGTAGAAAGATGAACGGTCGTTCCAAATACACGATCTGGATTGGGGCAGTGCTGGGGTTGATTGTGATTGCCTTGATTATCGGTGCGGTACGCCCGAAGCATGTTGCGGGCGCCCCGGCTGGCATGCCCGTGGAGGTCGAGGTAGTTCAGGTCCAACAAAAGAACGTCCCCATTTACGGCGAATGGATCGGCACCCTCGACGGCCTGGTGAACGCCGATGTGCGAGCTCAGGTGACCGGCTATATCGTGAAGCAGGGCTATCAGGAAGGCATGCCAGTTAAGAAAGGCCAGCTCCTGTTTGAAATCGATCCCCGCCCCTTCCAGGCGGCGCTCGATCAGGCGCAAGGCCAATTGGCACAGGCCAAGGCCAACCTTGCAAACGCGGAAGCCGTGCAAGTCCGCACACAACTCGACGTCAATCGCTACGGGCCTCTTGCCAAGGAACAAGCCGCCAGCCAACAGGACCTGGACAACGCCGTGCAGAACAATCTTGCCGCCAAAGCTACCGTGGAAACCGCCAAGGCGCAAATTCAAACCCTCGAAGCCACCGTGGAAAACGCAAAGATTAATCTTGGCTTCACGCGGCTGGTTGCGCCCATTGACGGCATCGCAGGCCAGGCCCAATTACAGGTTGGGGCTTTGGCCAGTCCGGCAGCCGGTCCGGTTACGTCCGTCTCCACCCTTGACCCTATCCGCGTCTACTTTACCGTCGGTGAGCCGCAATATCTTGCTTGGCGTAAACGCTTCCCCACGGAATCGAGCCGCCTCGAAGCTGACAAGCAACTGCGACTGGAACTCATTCTCGCCGACGGCACAACATACGACCACACCGGCACCTTCTACTTTGCCGACCGCCAGGTCAATGAAACGACCGGCGCGATCCGCCTTGCCGGCCTATTCGCCAATCCGAACAATATTCTGCGTCCCGGGGGCTATGGAAAAGTGCGCGCCGTCATTCGTACCCAGCAGGATGCCATACTCGTTCCGCAGCGCGCGGTCACGGAACTCCAGGGTGGCTACCAGGTCGCCGTTGTGGGTGCGGACAACAAAGCCATGATTCGCCCGGTCACCGTTGCCGACCGAGTCGGCAGCGACTGGGTCATTACTGACGGACTGAAACCCGGAGACAAGGTTATCGCCGAAGGCGTTCAGAAAGTGCGTTCCGGCTCCGCCGTAAATCCCAAACCTTATACTGCGCCGGCCCAGGGAAAGTAATGCCATGTCAAAGTTCTTCATCAATCGGCCCATAGTTGCCATCGTCATCTCCATCCTGTTTGTGCTGGTCGGCTCGCTGACCATCCTCGCTCTGCCGGTCGCACAGTTCCCCAGCATCGCTCCGCCGGAAATCCAGATCCTCGCCACCTACGTCGGAGCCGACGCGCAAACCCTGGAACAAGCCGTTGCCACTCCCCTCGAGCAGCAAATGAGCGGCGTGGACAACATGAACTATATGTATTCGCTGAACGCCACGGGCAACTCCACCACCAGCCTGATCGTGGACTTCGACGCCAAAACCGATCCCAATAACGACTTCATTCTCGCGCAATCCCGCGAAACCCAGGCTGCCTCTCAGCTTCCTGTCGAGGTCAACAACTTCGGCATCACGGTCCGCAAGGCCGTCACCGCGCCGCTCATGTTGATTGACATCTATTCCCCCAAAGGCTCCTACGACGCGACGTTTCTTGCCAACTACACCTACATCAACCTGGTTGATCCTTTGCTCCGCTCTCCGGGCATCGGCAACGTGCAAGTCTTCGGCGCCGGCCAGTACGCCATGCGCATGTGGGTGAAGCCAGACACATTGGCCAAACTCGGCGTCACCGTCCCAGAAATTATCGGCGCCATCCAAGCACAGAATACCGTCAATCCGGCCGGTAAGGTCGGCGGGGAACCCGCACCCAAAGGCACGGAATTTACCTACGCGGTTCTCGCCCAAAGCCGCCTGGTGTCGCCGCAGGAGTTCGGAAATATTGTCGTGCGCGAGACGCCGGACGGGGGCACTGTGCGCGTGCGCGACGTGGCCCGCATTGAGTTGGGCTCCCAGGACTACAGCGTCGGCGGGCGTTACAACGGCAAGCCCAGCGCCGTAATTGCCTTGTATCAGCTTCCCGGTTCGAACGCTGTTGCCGCTGCCGCTGCCGCTACCAAGCTGATTGCCCAGATGAAGCAGCGCTTCCCTGACGACCTGGACTACGTGGTGTCGCTCGATACCACCCGCGCGGTCACCGAAGGCATGAAGGAAATCGTGCTCACGCTGGTAATAGCCTTGGCCCTGGTAATCCTGGTGGTTTATATCTTCCTGCAAGGCGTTCGTGCCACACTCATTCCGCTGCTTGCCGTCCCTGTCTCCCTGGTCGGCACATTCGTTTTCTTTCCCTTGTTCGGTTTCTCCATTAACACGCTATCGCTTTTCGGCTTGGTACTGGCCATCGGCCTGGTCGTCGACGACGCCATCGTCGTCGTGGAAGGTGTGGAACGCCACATCGAAGAGGGAATGACTCCTAAAGACGCGGCTTTGAAAGCCATGGAAGAACTTTCCGGTCCCGTCGTCGGTATCGCGCTAGTTCTCGCAGCCGTCTTCGTGCCCACTGCATTTATTCCTGGCATCACGGGCAAGCTCTACCAGCAGTTCGCCGTTACCATTGCCATCTCCGTTTTGCTATCCGCTTTTAACGCCTTGACGCTTAGCCCCGCCCTCGCGGCCCTCCTGTTGAAACCGAAGGAAGAAGGTCACGGCCTGCTGCGAAGGTTCTTCGACTGGTTCAACCGCGTCTTTGATCGCGCCACGGAAGGCTACGTCTCCTGGAGCGCCGTGCTCGTCAAAAAATCCTTGGTGGCGATTGTGATGCTCGTCGTTTTTGCAGCCGCCGGCGGCCTCTTCGCAAACAAAGTACCAACCAGCTTCCTGCCCGACGAAGACCAGGGCTACGCCTATGTCAACGTGCAACTCCCCAACGGGGCCTCACTCGAGCGCACGCGCGCCGTCGTCCAGGACGTCGAGAAAATCATCATGGACACCCCCGGCGTTGCTCAGTCCACCTGTTTTGTCGGCTTCAGCCTCCTGAGCTTCGTGCGCACCACCTACAACGCCACCTTTTTCATCAACTTCAAGCCCTGGAATGAACGCACCTCGCGCGATCAACAGTTCCAAACGCTAAAAGCGCATCTCAACCAGAAGCTCAGCAAGGTTCCCGCCGCGGTCGCTTTCGGCTTCTCTCCGCCCGCCATTCCCGGCGTCGGCACCGCCGGTGGCTTCACGTTCATACTCGAAGACCGTTCCGGCGGCGACATTCCATTCCTGGCCAAAAACTTGAACACCTTTCTCGAGGCGGCTCGCAAGCGCCCAGAGATCGCCAGCCTGAGCACTACGTTCCTCCCGACCGTCCCGCAGCAATTTGTGGATGTGGATCGCGACAAAGTGCTGAAACAAGGGGTCAACCTCAGCGATGTCTATCACACCATCCAGGCCTTCATGGGCGGATACTTCATCAACTACTTCAACCGCTTTGGCCGACAATGGCAGGTCTACATCGAGGCCGAAGCGGATGACCGCGCTCGCGCGGAAAATGTCGGTCAGTTCTACGTGCGCAACAAAGACGGCCAAAACGTCCCGCTTTCCACCTTAACCAACATCAAGCCACGTATTGGCCCCGAATTCACTCTGCGCTTCAACGAATATCGCTCCGCACAGATCAACGGGAGTGCCGCGCCCGGCTATAGCGCCGACCAGGCCACTGCCGCTCTCGAAGAAGTCTTCCAGCAGACCATGCCGCGGGAGATGGGCTTTGACTACTCCGGCATGTCCTTTCAGGAACAGAAAGCGCGCCAGGGTGTGCCGCCCGCGGCTATCTTTGGCCTCTCGTTGCTCTTTGTCTTCCTGATTCTTGCGGCGCTCTATGAAAGCTGGTCGCTGCCGTTTAGCGTCCTGCTCAGCACGCCCGTGGCCATTTTCGGCGCCTTCTTCATTCTGTGGCTGCGCCGGGTGGTCTCGACGTTGTTCCTGCCGCCGTACCTCGTGCAGATTGAAAGCGATGTGTACTCGCAAATCGGCCTGGTCATGTTGATTGGTTTGGCGGCGAAAAACGCCATCCTTATTGTGGAATTCGCCAAGGATCAGTTTGAAAAAGGGACGCCTCTTGTCGATGCTGCGCTTGAGGGTGCGCGCCTCCGCCTCCGCCCGATTTTGATGACCTCCTTCGCTTTCATTCTCGGCTGCGTCCCGCTCTGGACCGCCAGCGGCGCTGGTTCGGTCGCCCGCCGCATCATGGGCACCACCGTGATTGGCGGCATGATGGCGGCCAGTGCTATCGGCATTTTCTTTGTTCCCGCGATTTTCTATTTCGTCGAAAAGTGGTCGGGGGCGGAGAAGGAACGTTCGCCCGGCACGCTGCCCGCAGAGCCCGAACCGGCGCCAGGAGACTGAAAAATGCACTCGCAAAACTGGGCATCAACACCCGATCGGAGTAGCGCATCATGAAGCTGGCTAGATTTCTTGTCCCCTTCACCACCGCTGGTCTGCTCGCCGGCTGCATGGTCGGCCCTAACTACAAGCGCCCTGCCTTGCAGACCCCGGCATTTCGCGACCCCGCCGGAAATCCGCAGATGCAGGCGCAGGCCGCGTCGTTTGCCGATCTACCGTGGTGGCAAGTCTTCCAGGACCCGCAGTTGCAAGAACTCATTCGCACCGCGCTCAAGCAAAACTACGATTTGCAAATTGCGACCGAGCGCATCAACGCCGCACGGGCGCAGGTCGCCATCGCCCGCTCGCGTTTGTTTCCGCAGGTTCAGGGCAACGCCGATTTCAGTGGCGGCAAGGAAGGCAACTTCCAGACCAAATTTAATTTTGGCAATCTGACCGCCGACGCCGCTTTTCAACTCGATTTCTTCGGCCAGTTGCGCCGCGCCACCGAAGCGGCACGCGCACAGCTTCTCGCCACCCAAGATGCGCGGCAAACTGTCATTCTCACTCTGGTCAGCGATGTGGCCAGCGATTACTTCACGCTTTTACAACTCGACCTGCAGCTTCAGATCACCCACGACACCGTGAAGACCCAACAGGATTCCGTCAAACTAACGCAGCTCCGCGTCGATCACGGCGTCGCCACGAAACTCGACGTGCTCCAGGCGCAGCAGACCCTCGACACCGCCAACGCCCAGATCCCCGATCTCGAACGGCAAATCGCCCAGGAAGAAAACGCCATCAGCATCCTCCTCGGCAACTATCCACAGTCGATCACTCGCGGCCAGCCGCTCGTCGAGCAACCCTTTCCTCCCGAGGTTCCGGCCGGCTTGCCTTCTTCGCTGCTCGAGCGGCGTCCCGACATTCGCCAAGCGGAGCAAGTCCTGGTCGCTTCCAACGCCGAAATCGGCGTGGCGAAAGCCGCGTTCTTTCCGCAAATCTCGCTCACCGGCGGAGGTGGCGGCACATTTGGGCGCAGCAGCGCCTTCTCGAAGCTCATGAGCACCCAGCTGGGCATCTGGTCTTATGGCGCGCAGGTCAGCCAGCCCATCTTCACTGGCGGCGCGCTTAAGGGAAATCTGAACCTAGCCAAATCAGAAAACCAGCAGGCGTTGATCGCTTACCGCCAGACTATCCAGCGCGCCTTCGGCGATGTCTCCGACGCGCTCATCGGCTACGAAAAGCTTCACCAGGTGCGCCTCCGCCAGGAAGACAGCGTCGCGGACCTGCGCGAATCCGTGCGCCTCTCCAACATGCGTTATTCCGGAGGCACCACTACGTTCCTGGAAGTTTTGGATGGCCAGCGGGCTCTATTCAATGCGGAACTTACCCTAGCGCAAGCGCGTGGCAGCGAGTATCAAAGCCTCGTGCAGCTCTATCGCGTCCTGGGGGGCGGCTGGCAGCAGCAGGAGCCTTCTGTTACAGCCAGCACCAATTCCCATTGAAAGCGCGGTAAGCGCGAACGACTGCAGCCCACCGCGCCTGCCGTGAGTGGAGTCGAGCGGTGGGACCTCGCGCCCACAAATGAAAAAAGCCCCGGAGGGGTGACGCATCATGTGTACAACCCTCCGGGGCTCGGTTTTTGTATTTTGTGCGACTCGCGCCGACCCTACTCGAAGCTTCCCGTGACGCCCTGGAACCCGTGCGCCGCCTGCTTCAATAGCCATTTCATCACACGGGTCACGTCGTAGCAATAGGCCACGTTGTAGCCCAAGGTTGAGAAGCAATGGGGCTCGCAGCCTTGCTTCATCTCGTTCAGTTGCTTCACGTCGAACTTATGGCTTGCCACCGTACCCCAGTCGTACGTTGCGTTGTACATCGGGAAGCATGGTGCTAGCGTTCCATCCGTGCGGATAATCAGCCAGTTCTGCCCCCCGCGGCAGCCCCAGTGCTCGCCCACGCCGCGCATGAAGCCCTTCATGTTCTGCAGGCGCGGAATTGAGTCCACCATCTTGTATCCCTGGCGCTGCTTGTCGATCAAGTAATCCAACACATCGTCGACCATCGGGAAATCCTGTGGCCGGATGTAGGTGTCATTCTCGTGCAAATGCTTGAAGTGCGATTGCTCCATCATCGGCGCTTCATTGATGTGGAAGGTCAGTGAGATCCCGTTATCGTGGGCGATTTCCACCAATTCCTTCACATCGTCGATGTTCGTCCGGCAGATGTTTACGTTAAAGAACACCGTATACCCGTAGCGATATTGGCGCCTTACCAGATAATCGAAGTACGAGCGCACATGCTCGAGCGCCTTCGGCAACCCCGGCTTTTCTCTGATCGCATCCACCGCGAAGTTGATGGTGGCGATGCCCGCGTCTGCCAGCCGGTCGGTCACTTCCGGCCGCAGCAGGCGCGCATTCGTCGCCAGGTACACCCAGAAGTCCTTCTTCGCCGCGTAGTAAATCACCTTATGCACGAAGTCGGGCCGCAGCAGCGGTTCGCCGCCGGTCGGGGCCAACACCCGGCAAGGCGTGCTCTCCAGCCAGTCGATCGCCCGCCGCGCCGTGTCCTCCGTCATGCCCTTCACGCGGTTATCGTACGACCAGCAGTAGTGGCAATCCAGGTTGCACTTCCACTCCGTGAACAGGTACGCGATGATGGGTTGAAAGTCTCCGGGTAGAACGCGCGATTTGAAATAGGGAACCATCCAGCCGCGCATCGATTGCCATATGCGCGATGCCGGCCATTGTCTCTTTCCCGTGCGCAACACGTGCTGGTGTGCCGCGATGTCATCCGCGTCCAATTCGTGGAGCCATTCCGGATGTTGTGGAAATACCGGTTCGGGAAGCGCCAACTGATCCTTGGGCTGTTCAGGTGAAGGCCTCTGCGGCGACTGATGCAGCAGGTTGTGCAACGGTACGTCGAGACGAAAAGACTGCGTCGGAACTGTCGGAAGTGCTTGTTCCACTTGGGACATGTCAGATCAATCCTCTGCCAGGAATGAGATAGGGCACTTTTGGCGTTGCAGCTTGCCGGTGAACCCCACAACGCCACTCTCGATTCGCTCAGCCGCTCGCGGGCGGGCGCACAAGCTGAAGAAACAATGATAAACCCCTGGTAACATTAGATTAGATTCCAAATCAAGCCGGAGAGATACATCGGTCCGGCTAGGAGCCGGGCTTCGGGTATGAACTACCATAACACGCCTACGTTGACTTGTTGCAACATCCAATATGTGCGGGCATCTTTGGGAGTGTGACCATCAGTGGGATGGACACAATTCAGGTCTTGGCTGAAACTCACTCTACCTGCTTTGGGCGGCTTCGGCCTGTTCCTTGCCGCGCTCGTGGACTCCTCTTTCCTGCCGCTCCCTTTGGTCACCGACATTCTGGTGATAGACCTCTCCAGCCGCCATCCGCTCCGCATGCCGTATTACGCGGCCATGGCCACGTTCGGTTCGTTGCTGGGCTGTATCTGGGTGTACTGGCTGTCCCGCAAAGGCGGTGAAGCCTACTATCGCCGCACGCAAGGGCACTCCCCGGGCACGATTCGCAGGTTCATCCAACAGAACCCGATGGCCGCCGTTTTTCTTCCGGCGGTGGCTCCGTTCCCCGTTCCCTTCAAACCGTTTGTCATTGCGCAAGGCGTCTTCCGGGTGCCTTTCACAATTTTTGTGATTGGCACCTTGCTTGGCCGCGGCGCTCTGTTTTTTGTGGAAGCATTTCTCGGCGCGCGCTATGGGATGGCTGCCAAGCAATTTCTCATTAACGAAAAATGGCCTTCCTTCGTGCTTGCACTCGTCCTGGTTCTGCTTTTCTTTGGGATACGCCACCTGCCGGCCCTGCGCAGAATCGAATACTCTCAGACCGACTGAAGTTCGCGAACCCGGCGCTCCAGTTCCCGCGTGATTTCGTCCGCGTCTTGTTCCGGCGAGAACCTCACTGGCGGCCCGATGGTTACGCGCACCTGTCCCGGCCGCGTCAGCATGCGTTCTTCCTTCTTCAGGTCAAATAAGCCATACAGGTGCATGGGAACCACTGGCAGGCTCAACTGCTTCGCCAGCAGGCCGATGCCGGAGCGAAACGCCGCCATCTCCCCCGTCTCTGACGTCGCCCCCTCTGGAAAAACCAGCAGGTTCCATCCGCGATCCGCTAAATCCCCTGCGAACGCGAAGCTCTCTAGAAATCCAGCTCGCTGCGGCAGCGGAAAAACGTTGAAAAGGCTGGTCACCAATGCGTAGCGCAGTTGCTCCATGAATCGTTCGAACCAACCGAGGCTTTTTGCCGGGTGCCGCATCTCGGCCAGTCTTTCGCCTCGCATCGCGGTGGCCAGGCGATTGCGAAATCGCCACGGCAGCGCCGGCAACACCCACGCAATATCGAGGTACGTCACGTGGTTCGAAACCACCAGCACCGGCCCCCGCAAACCCTCTAAATGCTTCCCCCCGCGCACGCGCGGCGCCGCCAGCAGATACGTGGCCGGCCACGCCAGCAAATAATAGATGACCAAACGGAATGCGGTAATGAACCAGTGCTGCGGCCACCGCGGATAAACGCGTGCCACGCCCCCCGCCGGCCCTGTGGTCAGCAGTTTTTCCAGTTGGCCGACGGTAGCGGCATCCGCAAACTGCACCTCGTTCAAATCCACCTGGTAGCGCTCTTCGATCGCGCTCATCAGTTCCACGCGATCCAGGGAACTCAGTTGCAAGTCCTTTTCGAGCTTTTGCTTTCCTGGTTCAAGTTGCACCTTGCGTCCGGTAATCTGGGCGATCATCGAGGCCAGTGCCGTTCCGTCTTGGGTTGCCGGTAGTGGCCTTGTGGATTTTGCGCTTTGCAATGTCGCACGGATCGCCGGCAGCGCCGGCTTTTGGGTCGGTGTCCTCGGAAAATCCGGTTCAGGCCAGACCATCCAGTCGCGAATCCTCTGATACTCGGTGAGCGAGCGGTTGGCATTTTCTACGGCTGCCGCGGGATCTGCATCGGCGCCATTCATCAACAAAACCGCGCAGGCCTCCGCATTTCCGTCCCGCTCCCTTCCAATCACCACGCAATCGCGCACTCCGGGTTGCGCCTGCAGCGCCTTTTCCAGGTCCTCCGGGTAAACGTTCATTCCCGCAGAAGTCACAATCACGTTCTTGCTGCGGCCCCGGAAATAGAGATTTCCGTCTTCGCCCTTCTCCGCAATGTCTCCCGTTCGAAACCATCCATCGACACCGGCCACCGACTGGCTCAACCCTTCTCGCTGATACGTTGTCGCAACGCTTTCCCCGCGCACCAGAATCTCTCCGTTCTCATCCACGCGCACTTCCATGCCGGGAAATACCTTGCCGATGGATCCCTTCGTCGAGTGGAAGGGATGATTCAAGCTGATGAGCGACGTCGTCTCCGTCATGCCGTAACCCTGAATCACCGCATAGCCGAGCCGGTTCCAGAAGGTTTCCACTTGCTCCGGCAGCGCGGCTCCCCCGGAAATAAACGCCCAGAATTTCCACCCCAGCTGCGAATGCACGCGCCGGAATCGCCACCAGCGCCGGAGAAAATGTTCTTTTTCACCTGCTGCAAAATCCTTGTGAAACCTTGCGCTTCGCCCTTCGCGCTCCAATTGGCGTTCCACTTCGCGTCGCAGCGATTCGATGAGCCTCGGCATCGCTACCATCACCGACACGCGTTCCCGGCAGATCGTTTTCCTTAATTCCGCGGGCTTCAGCGAATCCAGAAATACCACTGTGCCCGCCAGCATCGGCGGGATAAAAACACCCAGCATCTGTCCAAAGACATGGCTGAGCGGCAGCAGGTTAAGGAACCGTATCGGATGAAACGGTTTTTCATAGCGCAGGTACTTCGCAATCTCCGGTTGTAAAGGCTCGATGTTCGCCAGTACGTTGCCATGCGAAATCACCACTCCGCGTGGCTCCGCCGTGGTCCCGGAAGTAAAAATGATCTCGAGCGTGTCTTTGCGCGTCAGCGGCGGCGGCGAATACGGCGAGCCATTGAGCCTGCCGGCAATTTCGCTGGTCTCGTCCAGCAGCACCGCAGGGCAGGGAAGTTCGCTCTGCGCTGTAGCCCGTGAGCGGAACGCCAGTTTCGCCTTCACTTCCTGCGCCACGCGCTGCGCAAACTCTCCGCTCGACGCGTGATCGATCGGCACAATCACCGCCCCGCGCAGCAGGCACCCGAAAAACACGCTGATCCATTCCGCCGAGTTCTCTCCCCACAGCAAAACCGCGTCGCCTTTGCCGATGCTGCGCCGTTCCAGGTCGCGTGCCAGCGCATTCGCCTGCCCGGCAATCTTCCCGTACGACCAGTTTTCCATGCGATAGCCGTGCCGTTGCCGCACGGCGATCTCCTCGCCGCGCGCGCCGTACCCCCGGACAAACTCGATGAGTGACTCTCCTGGCATCCTGGTCATCTATTCTACGCACTTCAGCGGTTCTGCACCTTTTGATAGGCTTGATTCACAGTGGAATCACCACAAAAAGTCGTAGTCATCGGCGCGGGCCTTTCCGGATTGGCTGGCGCGTTCCGCCTGCGGCAACTCGGGCAGCGTCCGTTGGTGCTCGAAGCTTCTTCACGTCCCGGCGGCGTGATTGAAACCGTTCGCCGCAATGGCTTCCTTTTCGAACTCGGCCCGCAGTGCCCGCGTTTTCCTCAATCCGTCTGGTCGCTGGTATGTGCGCTTGGCCTCGAAAGCAAGTTCATCGCCGGCGATCCCAAAGCTACGCGCTACATCCTCAAAGACGGCACTTTGCAACTCGTCCCTTTTTCGCCCGGCGGTCTTCTGTCCACAAAACTCCTCAGCGCAAAGTCTAAATTTCGTCTTCTCAGCGAGGCCTTCCGTAGCTCGCCTCCCCCGCCCCAGGAGGAAACCCTCGCCGAATTCGTCGAGCGCAAATTCGGCCCCGAAGTTCTCAACTACCTCGTGGACCCCCTCGTCTCCACGGTTTTTTTCGGCGACGCCGGCAAAATGGGAATGCAAAGCGCCTTCCCCGCACTTGTCGAATGGGAAAGCGGCAGCGGCCTGATGCGCGGTGCCCTCCGCGCCCGCAAATCCCGAAGCAACACCGTCACCGACTCTCTGCCGTCGCTCGGCTCTTTCCAAACCGGAATGACCGCGCTGACCGAGCGCCTCGCGGAAGAATTGAAGGATTCTATCCGCTACAACCGGAAGATCGAATCCCTCACCGTTTCAAATAGCGGAAATGGCCGCTGGGAAATTCGTTTAGAAAACGCTGAGTCTATCGCAGCTGAATCGCTTATCCTGGCCGTGCCCGCCTTCGCCGCCGCGGCTCTTCTCGAGACCAGCGCGCCGCAAATTTCCCTGCTCCTCAATGCCATCGAATACGCGCCCATCTGCGCGGTTGCCGCTGCCTATAATCGCTCCCAAGTCGCGCACGACCTCCAGGGCTTTGGCTTCATGGCGCCGCGCGTCGAAAAACGCCAAACCATCTGCACCTTCTGGAACTCCTCGCTTCTCACCGGCCGCGCCCCTGCCGGAAAAGTGGTCATGACCACCTTTGCGGGCAGGGAAGGGAAGGATGCGGTTTTCTCCGCCTCCGAAAACGAGTGCGCGCAAATCATTGAACGGGAAAACGCTGAAACTCTTGGTATCACCGGTCCGCCCGTCGACCGCACCGTCTGGCGAAGCGATCGCGCCCTTCCGCAATACAACGTTGGCCACGCGCAGCGCGTGCTGCAAATCAGCGAAGCCCTGCGCGCCTTGCCAAACCTGCAAATCGTGGGAAACTTTCTTACCGGCCGCTCCATCGGTGATTGCGCACAAATCGCGTCGCAGGCGGCGGAAAATCTGCATAGCCGGCTGCGCGGAGAAAACATCCAAGATTAGACGCAACATCAAAGGACAAACGCTTGCTCCACGCTCTCATCTGGATTGCCGCAATTGTTCTACTCGGTGCTGCTTTCGGCATGTTCTATGAGGCCTGGGGTACGCGCCGCGACGCTCGCGCCCATCCGCCTCCCGGAAGAATGGTGGATCTTGGAACGCACCGCCTGCACGTTCTCGAAAAAGGTTCCGGACCGGTCACGCTTCTTCTCGAAGCGGGCTTGATGTCTACCGTCCTGAGCTGGAGCGGCCTCCAACAGGAATTGGCGAAATCCTATCGCGTCGTCAGCTACGATCGCGCCGGGCTCGGCTGGAGCGACCTCGGCCCTATGCCGCGCACTTCCGGCCTCATCGTCGAAGAACTCCACCGCATGCTGGCGCAAGCCGGCATCGCCCCACCCTACATTCTCGTCGGCCATTCTTTCGGCGGACTCATCATGCCTCTTTTCGCCGCCCAATATCCGCAAGAAGTCATCGGCCTGCTTCTCGTTGACGGTGTCACGCCCGGCGAATGGAACCCGCCCTCAGAAAGCGATCGCAAACTCACCGGTATCGGCGCGAAAGTTTGCCGCCGTGCCGCCATCCTCTCGCGTCTCGGGGTCATTCGCTTTGTCCGCTTCCTGCTCACCACCCGGGCCAAGGATGTGGCCGGCCGCCTGGTCCGCCTCATCAGCCGCGGTACACCGGCGCAATCCGGCACCGTTTCAAGCCCGTGGTTCTGGGCATTGCCAGAAAACGAACGCGCCATGGCCGCTGTTTTTTGGGTGAAGGAAAAGTTCGCGCTTACCATTGCCAGCCAGCTGGAGAACCTGCCCGCCAGTGCGGCGCTCCTCAGTGAGGCCGGCTATCCTAAGGACAAGCCCATCGTTTTTCTCTCCGCCAACACCTCGCCGCAGCGTCGTCGCAACGAACATGCGGCCCTCGCCGCCCGGCTCCCTCTCGCGCGGCATCTCACCGCGGCCAACAGCAATCACTGGATCATGCAAGCCCAGCCGGAACTCGTCGTGCAAGCCATCAAGCAAATCCTTGCGATTTCCCGCGAGGCCCGTGCGCATGCTGCGCTCGAATCGCCCCTGCTCAAGGGCACCGTCCGCAGCGCCGGGTAGCCTTTGTGCCGGTACCGTAACAAACGCACTCTCTACCGGGCCAGCCACATCGCGTAGCGGATCGCGTTGAACGTCGTTAGGTGATAGTGTGACCTCAGGACGTTGAACCAGTAGAAAATCGACTGTGATTTCATGATATTCCTCGCTCTATAAAACCCTGAATTCCTCGGATAGTTGCCGGGCTCTCGCCTTCATTTCCCGTTTTACACACCTAGCAAATCCCGCGCATCACGCAATGAGACGATTTTTTGCTCCCTCGGAACGTCTCCCCGCTTCTACCGCCTTGGAGTTAACGAAATCTTCCCCGCCCCAACAACTCCCGTTCGCGCGTACCACGAAAGTGGTAGCGCAAAACTCCAATCATTGGGTATTCACCTTTTTTCCCTTTTCGCTACTCTTTCTGTAAGCAACCCCCGGGTGAGCCGCCGCCCCATGCGAACGATTTGTAGCCTCGCTTTATCGCCTGCGCACTGCCGGGTTCGCGCAGCGAACCTAGGCAGGCTCGTTCCCCTCGGCACTCTCCCCTTTGTTTTCTCGTTTTTCCTCAGCGCCTCACCCGCTCAGCTTCCTTCCTCTCGTTCCGAGCAATCGAATTCCGATTGGGTGATGACCTGGAGCGCCGAGTTCAACGGTCCGGATGGTTCTCCTGCGGACCCCGCGAAATGGACCCCCGAGGGAGGCGGCAACGGATGGGGAAACAACGAGCTGCAATCCTATACTTCGCGCCCCAAAAACATCCACGTCGAGGGCGGCAACCTGGTCATTGAGGCCTTCAAGGAAGAGTTCACCGGCAGCGACGGCATTCGCCGCCATTTCACCTCCGGTCGCCTCTCCTCGCAGGGACTCTTCGCCCAGAAATATGGGCGCTTCGAAGCTCGCATCCAGATCCCCGCGGGTCACGGCGTTTGGCCGGCTTTCTGGCTCCTGGGAGACGATGTTTCCAAGGTCGGCTGGCCTGCTTGCGGCGAGATTGACGTTATGGAAAACGTCGGCAGGGAACCCCGCTCTATTCGCGGTTCTCTGCATGGCCCTGGCTACTACGGTTCCACTCCACTCACCACCGCATACGCCCTTCCCCAGGGCCGCTTTAGCGACGGCTTCCACCTCTTCGCCGTTGAATGGGAGCCCCAGGTCATCCGTTTTTACGTTGACGGCGAACTTTACGCCTCGAAAACTCCGCGCGATCTTCCCTCCGGCACGCGTTGGGTGTTTGACCACCCCTTTTTTGTGGTCTTGAATCTGGCGGTAGGCGGCAATTTTCCCGGTAAGCCGGACAAATCCACGGTTTTTCCAACGCGCATGCTGGTGAAGTACGTTCGCGTGTATGCGCGGAAGTAGGCCCAGGTTTCGTTTCAGCCGTCATTTCGGAAGGGTGACAGAGGCGTCACGGTGCAAATTCCCCGGCTTTCATGTACGCTTTTGTGGCGTTGCCACAGCGGGCCCACCAGGTCGCGCCTCTGGGTGTATCCAATTGCGCGTTTTGCGTGGGGCAATATGAAGTGGGCCTCCCTTATTAGCCTGGTCGTTCTTTTCAGCGTTCCAGGTGACCTTGCGGCGCAAACCGATCGCGCAACCGTCACCGGTACCATCTCCGATCCGAGCGGCGCTGTCGTGCCTGGCGTCCAGGTCGTTGCCACCAATTCCGCCAGCGGACTGCAACTGCAAACCTCGACCAATGCCCTCGGCGCTTACGCACTCCTCAATCTTCCCATCGGCCGGTATACGTTAGCCACCACCAAGCAAGGCTTCGCGGACTATCGGCAGACTGGCATCGTTCTTCTGATTGGCCAGGCCGTGGAACTCAACATCCACCTTTCGGTCGCCACTGGCACTTCCAGCGCCGTGGTCGTAGCTTCCGAGGTTCCCCCGCTCGAGACGCAGACCTACTCGATCTCCACCAACCTCAGCAACGCCGCCGTCAGCGAACTTCCCCTGAATGTGCAGGGCGGCCGCAATCTTTCAGACTTCATGTTTGCCTATGTTCCCAGCGTCGAAGGCACCGATTTTGCTTCCCACATCGGCGGCGGCCTCAGCCACAACAAGGAAGTGATGATTGACGGCACTTCCGCTGTCTCGCAAATTGGCGGCTACCTCAGCGAATCCGCTCCGCCCTTTGAGGCCGTCCAGGAGCTCCAGGTCACCTCCGCCGGTATTCGTGCCGACGATGGCCGCACCGGCGGCGGCGTCTTTCGTTATGAAATGAAGTCCGGTACCAACTCTTGGCATGGCAGCGGCTTTTTCTACATGCACAACGAAGCGCTCGACGCCCGCTCCTGGGGCGACAAATACAACGAAGGCGTTTGCCTTTCCTCCGCTGATGGCGACCCTAGCCAGACTGCCAGTTGCCAACGCGCCTTCGGAAAACCCGACGATCGTCTTTATACCTATGGCGCCAGCTTTGGAGGCCCCATCCACCGCGACAAACTTTTCTTCTACGCTGCCTGGGAGCGCTACACCTTTGCCAACACCGGCATCGGCGCTTTGTCATCCACTGTGCCCACACCCGCGTTCCTTGCTGGCGACTTCTCCGCGCTATTGGGACCCAATCTCTGCACCAATCCGGCTAACGGTACACAAGCAGCATGCGGCGGCGATTTCACAAATCCCATCAGCGTGCAAAACGACGCCGGCCAAACCGTACCCCTCCAGGCCGGCATGATTTTCAATCCCTCCACCGGCAACCAATTCACCGGCAACATGATTCCTTTCGGCAGCATCAGTTCCGTCTCGCAGAAAATCATCGACCTCTACAAAAAGTTCTACCAACCCCTCGCTCCCACGCTCACCAACAACAATGCCTTGCCCCTCGCCTCTCCCGCCACCTGGTATCAAACCAACCAATACAGCCTCAAGCTCGACAGCAACCTTTCCTCCACCCAGCGCCTCGACGGCTCCTTTATCTACGCCTACATTCCGCGCCTGCTTTCCGACCAGGGCGGCATCTGGTCCGCCGGTTCCATCGACGGCGGTCCTATGGCCAACGCCTACGACCACAACACTACCGCACCCTCTGTCCGCGTCCGGCACACCTGGACCATCTCCAGCAGTCTTGTGAACGTCCTCAGCGCCACCTTCAACCGCTTCCGAAATCCCAGCGTTGCGCGTACTCATTCCCAGGATTGGCCGCAGACCCTTGGGCTCGGTGATTTCGGCGCCGGGAATTTTCCCGTCATCCGCTTTCAGGGAATCAATAACGACCAGCAGCGTTTCGTGAATGGCCTCCCCATCAACGAATCCCCTCTCGGCAGCCAGTTTAACGATGCGTACGCCGCCAACACCTTCATTTACGACGACACCCTTTCCTGGATTCGCGGCCGCCACAGTTTCCGTTTTGGCGCCGACTTCCGCGTTCAGCAGTTCAACTCCCATGGGGACTCCGGCGTTCCCACGTTTGCGTTTGATCCCGCGCAAACCGCCGGGCCCTACGGCCCCAATACCGGTTTCGGCTTTGCCAGCTTTCTACTCGGCGACGTGAATCAGGCCTCGGTCAGCGAGCCGGACAGCATTTACGGCCGGCGCAAATCCGTCTCCCTCTTTGCGCAAGACAATTTCAAAGTCACTCGGAAGCTCACGCTGAACTTCGATCTGCGCTGGGACTTCAACGGCCGCTATCATGAAAAATACGGCCACTGGTCCACGTTTGACACTACCGCCCGCAATCCCGTCACCGGACTTCCCGGTGCGCTCGTTTTTGCCACCGGCGGGGGCGATTCCTTTGAGCGCAAGCAGTCCTACCACAACTTCTCCGGCGCACTCGGCGGCGCCTACCAAATCACTCCCAAAACGGTTGTCCGCGCTTCGTTCGGTTTTTTTTACGTTCCCCTCAACTTGAATACCTACAGCGGCGTTCCCTATGGCTTCAATCCCGGCTACGTTCTGAACAATCAGGTGCTCATGCCGTTTGCTTGGGATGACGGCTATCCCGGCCAGGCCGTGGACATCGGTAAGAATCCCAACTTTGTCCGCTACGGCATGGTTTCGGTCGATCCCCGCATGCTCGAGCTAGGAAACATCCAGCAATGGACCGTCGGCGTACAGCAGGAACTTGGCCGCCAGTTCGTCTTCGCCGCCAACTTTGTACAAAACCACGGCTACCACCTCGAAAGCGGATACGTAAATGGCAACCAGCCCATCCTCTCCGACTACACCGCTTTGGCACAATCCGGCAACCTCTTCGGCTTCGTCACGCAACCGGGCTTCAGCGGTCCGGCCTTTGCTTCGGTCGCTCCATTTCCCAATGTCGCCGCCACTTTCGGCCCTCTGTTTTTCGTTGGCTCACCCCGCGGCAATAACGACTACCAATCGCTCCAGCTTTCCATCCAAAAGCGTCCCCTGCATGGCCTGTCTCTACTTGCTAGCTACAATCTCTCTTCCTGCCATGGCGATGTTGACAACAGCTTCGAAGACCTCTTCTTCGCCGGGCCACTGCAGAACCTTTACGATCTCGAAGGCGAACGCCACACCATTTGCTCCTTCGACCAGAAACACATCGTGAAAGGCTACGCCCTCTATGAACTCCCATTCGGCCGTGGCCAGCAGCTCCTGGGCAACGCGGGTTCCGCCCTCAACGCCTTCGTCGGCGGATGGACCCTCAGCGGCGACGTTTTTTACGCGACGGGCATGCCCTTGCGTATCCCTGCGAACGTCTTCTACCCTGGAATCTTCAACGTTTATTCGGACATTGTTCCCGGCTGCGACTACAGCAAGCATTACAATGGTCAGGTGGGTGCAACCTACTTCAATCCTGCGTGTTTCGTGAACCCTCCCTTTGGCGACTTCGGTGATGCCCCCGGCTACCTGGCTGGGTTGCGAAAGCCCAACCTGGCAACCGAAGACCTCGGCCTCAGCAAGACCATGCACTTTGCTTGCGATGGCTGCCAGCTTCGCATTTACTTTCAAGTGTTCAACGTCTTCAATCGCCACGGCTTTGCCGGTCCCAACACGCAAATCGGCTCGGCGGGCTTCGGCCAGGTTCTGCCGCAAGATCTGAACGGTCTCCCGGGTCCCCGTGTGGGACAACTGGGCGCGCGCTTTACCTTCTAGAGGAGGATGGGAATCAAATCCAGCGTGCAAATTCCTGATGCGATTCTGCGAGCGCGCGGCTGGCCTCGCCGCAGTCGCATTGCGTGGCTTTATACAAGCCTCGCCGCATTTGCCGCCGCACCGTTCTTGCTTTGCGTTTCGCTTTTTCTTGCTTCGTGCGGCGTGCGGGAAAGTGTTTCTCCCACCGGTAAGCCCATCATCGAGTTTACCTCCGTCCCACGAATCGGCCGGTTCGATGCTATCGGCAACGCCGCGCAGGAGAGCACCATCGGGGGCCGCGTGATTGGCGCGCAGCCCGGGCAACAGATCGTCCTCTATGCGCACGCCAGCAACGAGACCGGCCAACCAACCTGGTATGTGCAGCCGTTTGTCCGGGAGCCTTTCACCAAAATCGATTCCGATTCGAGGTGGCGAAACACGACGCATCCGGGGCGCGAGTACGCCGCCTTGTTGGTTGGCCCCGGATTTCAGCCACCCTGGACAACCCCAACGCTGCCGACCGACGGCGTAATCACCGTCGCGGTTACCGGAGGCTGGCCGCCCATCTGGCGCAATTGGTGGTTTCCCTGGATATCCGCCATCGCCGCCGCCGCTCTAATATGGAGCCTCTATCAGGCGTGGCTTTTGCATGTGACCAACAAGCTCAACCTCCGCTTTGAAGAGCGCCTCTCCGAGCGCATGCGCATTGCTCAGGATTTGCACGACACCTTGTTGCAGGGGGTGGTCAGCGCCTCCATGCAGCTCCACGTCGCGGTGGACAACCTGCCTTCTGACTCTCCCGCGCGCCCCAATCTCGAGCGCACTCTTCAGTTAATGGCTCACGTGATCGACGAAGGCCGCAACACCCTTCGCGGATTGCGCTCCACCGCTGGCGATACCCAGGATCTCAAAACCTCTTTCTTGCAGATTCCCCAGGAGTTGGCAAACCGCGACGTCGAATTCCGCGTTATCGTGCAGGGAGAGACCTTGGCGCTCCGCCCAGCCATCCACGACGAGGTCTACCGTATCGGCCGCGAGGCATTGGTGAATGCTTTCCGCCATGCCCATGCCGCGAGCATTGATGTTCAGCTCCAGTACCATCCTCACCAACTGCGCCTGGTGGTCAGCGACGATGGCTGCGGGATTGATCCCCAGGTAGTGCAAACCGGCCGCGACGGGCACTGGGGGCTCGCCGGGATGCGGGCGCGCGCTGAACATCTGGGCGCAAAACTCAGGTTGCTGAGCGGCCCTGCTGCCGGCACCGAAGTTGAGCTTCTTGTTCCCGGCCAGATCGCTTTTGCATCAAAACCTTCCAGCGGAATATCTAAGTGGCTGGGGAGGTGGTGGCCCAAATGGAAACCGGCGATGCGAGAATCTCAGGGCGGGCACAACTCATGACCGATCAACCCAGCATTCGCATTCTTTCCGTCGACGATCATCCGCTTCTCCGCGAAGGCCTCGCCGCCATGATCAACAGCCGCCCGGACATGGTTATTGTGGCCCAAGCCTCTAACGCGCAGGAAGCCATCCAGCAATTTCGCAAGCACCATCCTGACGTCACGCTCATGGACCTGCGCCTCCCCGACCGCAGCGGGATTGAAGCCCTCATCGACATCCGCGCCGAGTTCCCGGAGGCCCGCGTCATCATGCTCACCACCTTCGAAGGCGATGTGGAGATCCAGCGCGCCTTGGAGGCTGGCGCTCGCGGCTACGTCCTCAAAAGCATGCCTCCCAAGGAACTGTTTGAAGTGATCGTCCAGGTGCATGCCGGAAAGAAGCGCATTCCCACCCAGATCGCCGCGCAACTCGCCGAACACCTTAGCGACGAGGCCCTCACCACCCGCGAAATCGAGGTCCTTGGCCTCATTGCCGGCGGAAACCGCAACCGCGACATTGCTGAGAAACTCTTCATTGCCGAGGAAACCGTCAAGGTTCATATCAAGCACATCATGGACAAGCTGGGCGCAAGCGACCGTACTCAGGCCGTCGCCATCGGTGTCCGCCGCGGCATTATCCATTTGTGATATACGATTTTCCACCCGTAACCCGAAAGTGTTATCCAAATATTCCGCGATGAGGGGTTTCCCCTGCCGGGATGCCTTTTGTAGCCTGCTGTTTAGTGCGTGATATCGCCCGAAACGCGCGCGTGGAGGTTCCTCTGCAACGGCTGTTTTCCACCTTCCCCGATGGCGGGCCGGGCGTTGGCCTGCTCCTGCTCAGGGGTTCGGTTGGCGGGCTGGCCGCCGCCGGCGGTGTACTGTGCCTTTCCGGGAGCGTTGACCGGGTTCCGGCTGTCTGGGCTACCGGTCTGAGCCTCGTTGTGTCCGGGGCAGCTCTGATTGTTGGTTTGATGACCCCCTACGCCAGCCTGCTCTTCGGCCTTTGCCTGGTGGCCGGCTTTTTTTCCACGACTCCTGCTTATCTTCTTGGTTTCCTGGGTCCCAGGCACTTTATCGGGATACTGGTTCTCATCTCGATTGCGATCGCCTTCCTGGGTCCCGGCGCCTATTCTGTGGACGGCTACTTGTTTGGTCGTCGCGAAATCGTCATTCCCCCGCGTACCCCGCAGTCCTGAGCCCCGCAACAAGCCTTCTAAAGCCCCGTTTTCGATCAGGCTTCTGTTGCTTACCGCTATCCGGTATCTACCTGAGGGTTTCTACTTCCACAAAGGTGGTATGTTGTTTCCCCCAGCGAGTGGTACCAAAAAAACATTCCATGTTGGGATGTTTCCCGTTTTCAAATCCGGCATTCTTCCCCACGACATCACGCATTCCCGGCCGATGTCCATCGAGATTCTACGCAGGAAGGAAGAAACAATGATTCGCTCCACTTCTTTCGGTCCCGAGAAGAAAATTCACTCCGCGGAACCTGCCGTATCCCATCGCACGGAGGCCCAGTTGCTGGCCGCCGCGCGTCGCGGCCGCTCCGAGGCCTTCGAGGCCCTTTGCCAGCCACTTACCGCGAAGCTGCTCAAGGCCGCCTTCTACATCACTCGCAACCGCGAGGATGCCGAGGACGCCGTACAGGACTCCCTTTTGCGCGCCTTTGCGCATATCCAGGGCTTCGATGGCCGCTCCAGTTTCTCCACCTGGCTCACGCGCATCGTCATCAATTCCTCGCTCATGATCCGCCGCAAGGTTCGCAACGCGCGCCAGGTTTCTGCCGATGAGCTGAGCGAATCCTCGGAGACCCGCCCGCATCTCCAGATTCCCGACCATGCCGCGAACCCCGAGCAGCACTTCCTGCAATCTGAAAAGAAGCGCATCTTGCGCGACGCCATCGGCACGCTGCGCCCGCGCATCCGCGCCGTCGTCGAAATGGGCCAGTTGCAGGAGCGTCCCATGAAGGAAACGGCTAAGCTGCTGGACATTTCCGT
>DATFSI010000146.1:0-8249 GCA_035262705.1 Candidatus Acidiferrum sp.
CTCCAAAAACAGGGGCTTGATCGTTGCTTTCAACGACTGCATTGTGTTCGACGTTATCTTGCCGGTGCAGTGCACGATTATTTCGGTCGCGGTGCTGTCGGTAGTCAGATTCAAATCGGAAGCGGGAACGGGATTCGTTGCCATAACAACCCCTCCCTGGGAGTGTGCGCGGCTCTAATCGAAAGGATTATACTGCCCGTCGGTGGTTTTGCAATACCAGAGCCGAATCTTCGAACGGTCAGCGGGGTGATGCGCAGCGTCGTGAGACTCTTGCGAGCCATCGAGTTCGTTCATCGATTTCTGCAGCACTGTTGAAAGCAAGTTCCTGTAGAGCCAAGGCTGGAAGGCACTCAACTCCTGGCAACCGGAAGGGTTGCTGCTAGTACTGACTGGCGGCGCTTGACGTTTGCTCAACCACGCTGCAACGGCGGCCTTCCGAGTCCACAAATTGTGCAAGGATTCCCCCGAAATCCTGTTTTGTCGGCGGCATGCTGAACTGGACGCCCTTCGCACTCATTTCCTGATGAAACTTACCCAGATTGGCGACGTTAAATCCGAGTTCGATGCTTCCTGCAGGATTCTTTTCTGACGCGGGATGCAAACCGAGAGACGTTTCGCCAGTCGAGAATTCGCTCCAGCCGGGTGACTCGAACTTGAGCGGCAAACCAAGTACATCGCGATAAAATTTCACTGCACGCTCCATATCGCCAACAAATTCGATTACGTAATTGATTTTCATCGTTGCTGTCCCTCCTACGGTCGAGAGGATGGACTCTGTAAACAAAAATTCCAACCATTTCGCCGTTGGCAGGATAAGTCTTGGTTGGGCTACCAGTACCGCTATACCTGATTTATCCCTTGCACAGCCTGAAATCGACGGAGGCGGCTTGGCTGAACGGAAAAAATGGAAGAAGTTGTGCAAAGAGCAGAAAAGACTATTGACAGGGATCGGCCCTCTCGTGGAAGGCACAAATGGCTCCCTGGGCTGGGGTAGATTCTTGTCGCCCGTTTAGGGAAAACCCTACCGTCAATTGATGATAGGGACAGTCGCCTATGCTACAGAAGATAAGATTTGGTCTGACAGATATTAATCGAAATGTACTTTAGGGACTAGCCCCGCTGGCTGAGTCTAAGGCTCCCCGGCAGAGGACTCCTCGGCTGCATCCGGTAAACGACCGCCATACAGACTTACGCTCGGATGATGATCCCAATTCTCCTTGAAGTACCAAAACTCTACGCTTTCGAGTGCTCCGTGGTTGTCGGGGAACTCGACAAAGGATTCCCGTCCTTCGGGTGAAAGCCGGCCACCAACGACGAGCTCTTGAGACGTGGCCATCGCCGAAGTGGATTAAGAAGTGGTCAATGAAGATTGCATCGCCGGTCAACCGAAATTGGACTGTGCGAAAGAGGCGATCCCTGCGTGTGATTTCTATACTGCCATGATCTCGATTCCCGTCGATCTTGGTGCAACCCAAGAAATTCCAGGTCTGCCCACGGGCGAACAAAGAAGTGGCGGAGATTAGTGCCACGAGGGCGGCAGCCAGAAGGGGGCGGTGTCCGAGCATGGTGGTTTATCTAGCCTACTAGGCCCTAGTACTACCTCAAGCATACCGTGTCCTGTGCTCTCCGGAAGTGGTTGTACACGGTGCTTCGTACAAATCGATTACCGCTGATGCGGGCCTTGCCCTTTCCTGCGGCCATTGCCACGGCAGTCTTTTGATTGAGTTTCGCCTTCGAAGTTCACAGCCATAGTGATTTCGCTTTGCTTTCGTGCCTCTTTGTTCAGGGTCACATCCTACTGTGATTTTTGATAGTTCTCGGCTCTTCCCTTGTGCGTATAATCCGCCGATATCTGCCCACATTCGCCCTGAAGCCCGCCCAGCCGAGTATGGAGGTCTCTCATGATGAATCTCTCCTTGAAGCTCCGTTTTGTGTTTTTCGGCGTGGCACTCGCGTTCCCGGCGATTGCTTCTTCGCAGGAAGGAACACTGAAGCTGTCAGTGCATCCTAAACAGGCCTATACATTCGTGGATGGGAAAGCTTTTGGCCCGGGCAATCGGTCCATCAATCTACCGCTCGGTCCCCACGAAGTGATCGTCGCAAATTATGGTTACGACTTCTATCAGAAGGAAGTCACAATCGATTCAGAGGATCGCAGTACTGTTCTGAAAGTTAATTTGGAGCCGTCTGGTGCTGAGGTGTCAGGACCACGTGGCCGGATCCAGATTGAACTTGGCGAACTGGGAACCTTTACGGATGCGGGCAAGGATGCAGTCCTGCTGAACGGAAAGACCGTAAATTACTTTGTCGGCCATGTGGATGAGTTTAACCACAATATTCACTGGCACCAGGAACTGATCGTCCCGCCTGGCGAACATCTGGTTACCGTCACGCGGGAAGGCAAGGAGGTTTGGTCTGGAACCGTTCCGGTCGCCGCAGACCAGCGCGTTATCGTTACCATTTCCAACGGGAAACGCAAAGTCAAGGACTGGCCGCGTGGGACTGAACTTGGGGCAGTGTCCCGCTTTAAGGCCGGGGTCGCCAGTGCAACCGTCGTTGTCGCGCCGGTCACGGGAGTAATATCCACGAGTCCTCCAAAGATTGACTGCGGTCAAACCAGCTTAGTGAAGTGGTCCTCCACCGATGCCAAAGACGCCGATGTCAGTCATATGAGTCCCGTGCCGGTGGTCGGCGAGCGCACAGTTTCCCCCAAAGAAACGACCACCTATGACTTCACGGCGCATGGCCCAGGCGGAACGGCCAAGTCGAGTGCGACGATTGAGGTCAATCCCACAGTGCAGGCCTCTCTAACTGCCGAGCCGACAGAAGTTCAGTATCGCCGGATCGGCGATAAGACCATCCAGCAGCAGAATGTCGCGGTGAACTGGTCGACTACAAACGCGGACACCCAATCCGTCACACCGTTCGGTTCCGTTGGGGCGAATGGGAGTAAGACAGTAACAGTTACGCCAACCCAGACCGGCGATGGCGCGATCAACGAAGCGATTACTTATGCCCTCACCGCAACCAACGCTTGTGGCGGCTCCGAAACGAAAACCACGACCGTCCATGTTACGGGTTCGATTGAACCAATCCCACAGGTTCTGCTGCAGAGCATTTTCTTTCCAACGGACTACCCCAGCGAAAACGCTCCTTCAGCTGGATTAGTCCCCAGTCAGCAGGAGTCCCTGACCGCACTGGCGGCCGGCTTCATGAAGTATCTAGAATATGATCCCGACGCGAGGCTCTCGCTATCTGCGTACGCGGACGGGCGTGGCTCGAGTCCCTTTAACCAATCTCTGTCGGAGCGCCGAGCGGCAAGCGTGAAAGATTTTCTCGTTTCCAAAGGAATTGCTCAGGAAAAAATTGAGACCGCATCCTTCGGCAGGGAAAAACCTCTCGACAAGGACGCTGTAAACCAACTGCAATTACAAAATCCAAATCCTGCGCCGGAACGTCGCGCAAAAGACGCTCGAGCGACCTGGCTGGCATACAATCGCCGGGTTGACATTGTTCTGCAGCCCAAGAACGTGGAATCGCTGCGTTTTTATCCGAATGGTGCACCGGATTCGGAAATCTTGTGGCAGCTGGCCAGGCCAAGGGATTCCGCGATCGGTCAGAATCAATAGCTGCACTCTGCAGCCGCCATGAAGAGAGATTAAAACGTCCGAAGACAAGAACTTTGATTCATCCCGTTCTCAAAATGAAAGGTGCCCGAGAGCTGCGGCTTACACCTTCAATCGGCAAACGAGAGTTGAAAGCAGAGTCCGCACGATCCTTTCTTCACGGAGGGTTGGGTCATAAACGCAACGTGAGGCGCCCCCGACGATTCAGCGCCGTAAGAATTCATCGAGGGAAAGCGTCAGCAACTTCTGTTCGTTGTGCTGAGCAGAATCACGCCAGCGAAAGGTGAGTTGGCCATCGGCAAAAGAGACCAGGCGGTGGTTGGAAATGGCCACGCGATGTGTGTAGCGGCCGAGATAGCGCAGCACGTATTCGGGGCCGCCAAAGGAGCGATTCAGGTAGACCACCCAGTCCTGTCGATGGAGTGGCCGCAGCCAAGCGGCGAGATCTTGGGTTGCGCCAGAAGCTTCAGGTCTCCGTGGCATTGCAGCTGACCATTTTGAAAAGCCTGTTTGAGCGCGTTGACGAACTTGCCGCGGACGAGTCACCCCGCACTTCCTATGGCCCCGCCTTCCCGACAGCATCGGGGCAGGCAGAAGGCGGGCCCTGCAAATCCCGCCCTACGGTGCGACGGCGGAGGAGGCTAGCACTACGGCCGGAAAATTCACCGCGTGGCCGTCGAAATACTGGCGGATGCTTTCGATGACCTGGCGAATGACTTCTTCCCTTTTGTCTTCGGGGGTGGCGGCGATGATGCGCTTGAAGGGAGCGGCGAGTTCGCTACTGCCTTGCCAGGCCTCTTCGGGAGTGCCGGGCCACGCCCAGTTGATTTTGTGCTTGGCAGCACGTACGTCCTGAAAGCCGGCGGCGGAGATCGTTTGCGCGAGTTTGTTTTCGTCGGAAAAGCGAAAGACGTGGGGCGAGTCGGGCGGGGGCGGAGGCACGTCCACATATTTCAGGAACGGCCGGATCATCAGACCGAAGAGCGGATTCTCTTCGAGCGGTCCCCAGGTGACAAAAGATACGCGACCACCGGGCTTCAGCACCCGGCGCATTTCGCCGAGGGCCTTCTGAATGTCGGGCACGAACATGATGCCGAAGCGGCAGGTGACGCGGTCGAACTGGCGATCGCGAAAAGGGAGTTGCTCGGCGTCGGCGGCGCGGAATTCCAGGTTGGTGAGGCCGCGGGCCTGGGCGTTTTCGTGAGCAACTTCCAGCATTTCGAGGAGCAGATCAGTAGCCAGGACGCGGCCCTGAGGACCGACAGCGGCAGAGACGCTGAACGCGGGTTCGCCGGAGCCGCTGGCGAGATCTAGAACGTGGAGGCCGGGAGAAAGCTCGGCGCCTTGCACCACGAGTTCGGTGGCCTGGCGCGATTGGAACGCTAGTTGGGAGGACCATTTCTTCCAGAAGGGCGCAGCGGCGCGCCATTCCTGGCGGATGACTTCGCGGGGGTCAGGCGAGGGGGAGGTGGACATTGGGGGGGCTCCTTTTGAAGAGTGCAATTGTTTGAGTTTGGATGGGAGAAAGAGGATTGTAAAGAGACAAGGCTAAGAATGAAGAAAACAGATTCACCGCAGAGCACGCAGAGGAGCGCAGCGGAAACGGAGAATCCCTTGCCAAGGTAAAGGCTGCTTGATGAGGCGGGGGAAGACGGATAGACTGCGCGGGCTGATGGAGAGCACCACACCCAAGATAGAGGCACCCGCCAGTGTCAAGGACGAGCGTGCGCGCCTGCTCGGGTTCTGGGCCCTGATTGTCACGCAGTTTCAAGGGGCATTCAGCGACAACGCCTTGAAATGGCTGGTGAGTTTTCTGGTGTTGGAGTCCGGCGTGTCCCGCGAGCGGAGGGATTTTTTGTTTGTGCTGGTGGTGCCGCTGGTGTTTGCAATTCCCTTCCTGGCGTTTTCGATTCCGGGCGGTTATTTCGCGGACCGTTTCAGCAAGCAAAAAGTGACGGTGTGGACTAAGGTCCTGGAAGTGCTGACGATGGGCTGCGCCACTTACGCGTTGTGGGTAAACCGCCTGGATCTGGCAGCGGTGGCGCTGTTTCTGCTTTGCACGCAGGGAGCGATTTTCGGTCCTTCGAAATACGGTCTGATTCCGGAACTTCTGCCGACCAGCAAGTTGAGCTGGGGAAACGGAGTCATCGAGCTGTGGACGTTGTTGGCGGCGATTGGAGGAACGCTGGCCGGGGGATTTTTGGCGCAAACGTTTCGCGGGCGACAGGAGTGGTCAGGATTTATTCTGCTGAGCTTTTCCGCCGTTGGCTTGATGACCAGCCTGGGGATTACGCGCGTGCCCGCAGCCGACAAGTGTCGACAGTTCGCGTGGAACTGGGCAAAGGAACTGTTCGAAGAGATCGGGCGTATGCGGCAGGACGCGGTGCTGTGGGCGGCGGTGCTGGCGAACACTTTCTTCTGGTTCCTGGGAGCCATCCTGCTGCTGAATATCGTGCTGTATGCGACAGACGTCTTGCAGGTGGATGAAGTACATAGCAGCTATTTGATGGCGGCGTTGAGCTTGGGGATTGGAGCGGGAAGCTACATCGCGGGGCACGCGTCCGGCAGGAAAATTGAGATGGGAATGATTCTGCCGGGTTTGACGGGGATTGTGCTGGCGTTGGCGGCGTTGTATGTGCCGGGACTTCATTTCCAGGAAGTACTGGCGGTGCTATTCGCGCTGGGCATAAGCGCGGGATTCTTCGTGGTGCCGGTGAACGCGTTGATTCAAAAGCGCCCGCGGCCGGAAGTAAAAGGACGCGTGATTGGAGCGTCGAATTTTCTTTCCTTCGGCGGGATCGCGCTGCAGCCGGTGGTGCAATACGCAATGCTGCGCCTGGGACATCCGGATCCCGGCCATGTGTTTCTGCTTTCCTCGCTGGCCTGCATCGCAATGGCGTTTGCGTTGGCCAGGATGCTGCCGGAGTTATGGTTGTGCGCGCTGCACTGGACGAGGCTGCGGCAAAGGGCTAGTGTATAGACGAGACTCGACAGGGGCCGCGGGCAATCCGTGGTTAGAGTCTCCAGAAGGGAAAAATGGCGAGTGGAAGCACTATTCCCGGCTCCCCGTCGGAGCACCGGGGTCTGACGCATTGGATGGAGCGCGTCCTGAAAGAACTGGACGAGGTGCGCACGGCTCCAGAGCCAGATGTGGTGCACGATTTGCGCGTGGCGCTGCGCCGGTGCCGTTCACTGGCCGCGGTAATGGAAGAAGTGGACCCGGATACTGCCTGGCCGGGGATGCGGCGGCTGGGAAGAAAATTGTTCCGGCAGCTCGGTGAACTGCGCGACACACAAGTTTTAGAAGAATGGGTGAACAAACTGGGCGCGCCAGGCGACCCGGTCCGCGAACGCCTGCTGGGCCACCTGAGAAAAATCGAGGCGGACGAAAGAGAGGCCGCGCTGCGTGCAGCGGCCAAATTTGAGCAAAAGGCCTGGAAGGGATACGAGCGCATATTGCGACGCCGCGTTCGCGTTGTGCCCGTAGATGGTCCCGCGGCGCAGAGTCTTGCGCTGGAGCGTTTGCTTGCCGCGAAGGATTTGCACCTGCAGGCGCTGCGCACGGAAAAGCCCGAACCGTGGCATGCTCTGCGAATTGGCGTGAAGCGGCTCCGGTACACGGTGGAAAGCCTGATGCCGGAGCGTTACGCTGCCTGCGGCGATGAATTAAAACACGTGCAGGATCTACTGGGCGAAGTACACGACCTGGACGTGCTGGCGGAAACGATCACCAGCGTGGCGGCGGAAGAGCCTGAGGAAGTAAAGTCCGCATGGCGGGCGAGAATCGCGGCGGAACGTTCCGCGCGGCTCGAGGAATACCGCCAGCTGTGCATGGGAGCAAAGAATTTGTGGCAGGAATGGAGAGAGGGGCTCCCGCAAGCGAGGCGTCAGGAGAGCGCCGCAATGGCCCGCTTGCGTGCTACCGCGCGTTCGTTGGGGGCCGGCACGGGGAAATCCGCGCAGGTCGCGCGGCTGGCGATGAAGCTTTACGAGGGTTTCGCGAAAGCGAAAGCCGGAGCGCCTTTTGGAAATCGCGAGGTACGCAAGATAATGCGCGCGGCGGCGGCACTGCACGGGATCGGCGCAGGATTGCACTCCAAAGCGCCGCAGAAGGCCGCGCGGAAATTCCTGCGGGGCCTGGCTATCCCGGCAGGCTGGAACGAAGTGGAATGGGAGTTGCTTGCGCTGGCGGTACGCTATCACCGGGGGAAAGAGCCGCGAGTGAAGGATAAGAGCTACGCACGGCTGGGAAAAGACGAGCAGAAGGCGGTGTGCGCGATGGCCGGCGTGATGCGGCTGGCGCGGGAGTTGCGCAGGCACGGCGTGGCTTCGACGAAGGACCTGCGCGTGGAGCGCTCCGTGGATGCGGTGATCGTGCGTGCGCCCGGCTTGGCAAATACGGAGGATTCCGCAGCTCGGATAGCGGCGGGGAAACATCTGCTCGAAATGGTTTTAGACCGGCCGCTAATCGTACAACCGTTGACCGTGCTGGCCAAAGTTGTGGAGCTGCCAAAAGCGGCGGAAACAATCCAGGCCGCCGCGTCCGACTAAATCAGAAAATAGCACTGGCCACCCCTTCGGGGTGGAAAAGCGCAGAGCTCAGCTTGTGCTTTTTTCGTGTTC
>DATFSI010000147.1:0-27285 GCA_035262705.1 Candidatus Acidiferrum sp.
GATTAGTTTAATCCGCGGAAAAGCGCCCCGGTATATGATCGTCCCGGTCAAACGCAAAATCATCAAAGCTTGCCGCCACGCCAAACCAGCCCGGCATGTTCGCGGGCTCCACGCGCCTAACGCGCGCCTTCGACGAAACCACCACATTGCCATACCCCAGCGGTCGGCTCACCAGCACAATGTCCAGTTCGATTTCCGTTTCAATAGCCAAAGACTTGGGGCAAAGGAAAAACACGCCCGAGGAACTGATATCCCGCGTGACCAGGGTTACCGGATACTCTTCCAGGATGCCGTTCACGCTGCGCAGCTTCAGCGGCAGCTTCAGCGAGGCCCGCGGGCACTCGCGCTTTTCGAGGTGCACGCCCACGGCATGGGTGGGCACGCGCACAAATGGACGGTGTTGCTCCGGCCGCAGCAGGGGCATCACGCGCAAGGCAGGTGCGGGTTTGGTTGCGGGCTGTGCCAAAACGGATGGAGCAGCAGCCGTTGCGCTTGGCGCTGTTTCTTCTTGTCTTTCTGGAAAACTGTTCCAAGCTAACGCGTGATTAGCGCTACTCATCTCACCCCTCAGAGAGATGAATCTAAGAGAGCTTCACAGTGTAAGTTCTATGACCCGGTCTTGCTGGACACTTACCCCGAACCGACGTTGGGGAGCCAAAATGCCATGTCAAGGTGTGGATTGTCAACCTGTGGAAAATCCCGGAAGTGTCCTAAACTGAAACATTTAGGACTAGTACCGGTTCCGCTCTGCTCTCGCTTTCGATTCCTCTTCGCTTTTTGATCTAACGCTCCAATATGGTTGCTCCTCTAATCCTCTATTGGCGCTATCTTGCGACCTATGGCTTCCACCACGTCCCAAACCGTTCCGACCCCTCGATCGGCCGCACTGGCCGCCAAGGCTTCCTCCGGCTTGCTCCTGCTGGCTTTTGCGGCGGTTTACATCCTGTGGGGCTCCACCTACTTTTTCATTCGCGTCGGTGTCGAAACCATGCCGCCGTTCGTCCTGGCCGGGCTTCGCCACGTGATCATCGGACTGGTGTTTTATCCGGTGTTCCGCCGCCTAACCGGCGAAAAGCCGACTCTGGGGCAGTGGCGCACTACCGCCATCACTGGGCTTCTCTTGTTGCTCTGCGGCAACGGCGCTGTGTCCTGGGCCGAAACGCGCGTGCCCTCGGGAATTGCGGCCTTGCTGGTGGCCAGCGTTTCGCTCTGGATGGTAATTGTGGACTGGCTGCGGCCCGGCGGACTGCGCCCCACCGCGCGCGTTCTAGCGGGTTTCTTCATCGGCTTTGCAGGTATCGCGCTTTTGGTGGGACCCGCGAAACTTGGGGGCGCGCGTGTCAGCCCGCTGGGCGCGCTCACGCTTGTCCTGGCGTCGCTCGCCTGGGCCTCTGGCTCGATCTATTCCCGCCATCATCCGATTCCCCATTCGCCAATGCTAGGAGTGGCTATGCAGTCGCTGGCCGGCGGCCTCGGTCTATCGCTGGTGGCCCTGCTGACCGGAGAGGTACGGGAATTTCATCCGGCGAGCGTAGCGATGCGTTCCTGGTTGGCGGTCCTGTATCTGATTATCTTCGGCTCGGCGCTGGGCTTTTCGGCCTATGTCTATATTTTGAAGCACAGCACCCCTTCGCGCGTGGCCACCTACGCCTTTGTGAATCCGGCGGTGGCGCTATTCCTGGGCTGGGGCCTTGGCGGCGAGCCGTTAACCCTGCGAACGCTGCTCGCCAGCGGGATCATTCTTGCCGCGGTGCTCCTGGTGATCACCGCGCCCCACCATGTGGCGGCCCCGCCGGAGGAGGAAATCGTCCCCGTCTGCAGTGAAAGCTGACCCGGATTTGACGCCGCAAAGCGGATAGATTGCCCTAACGAAGTTTTGTAATCTCAGGTCATGAACACGCAACACAGCACCGACACAAGCGTCATCTCCCCGCAGGCTGCGGAGGAGCTCTGGCAAGCCACGCTCGCCCGCGACCCCCGCGCCGACGGCAAGTTCTTTTTTGCCGTGCGCTCAACGCACGTCTATTGCCGACCGACGTGCCCGTCTCGCAGGCCGCTCCGCCAGAACACCTTGTTCTTCCGGACCACTCAGGAAGCAGAAAAGCAGGGCTTCCGGCCTTGCCGGCGCTGCCGCCCGCAGGAGCAGCTCGAAGCAATCTTGCTGGTGCAACGCGCCGCGAAGCTTCTCGCAAACGCCAGTGAAGACGAAGCGGTACGCCTGGAATCGATCGCCGCAAAGCTCGGCGTTTCCACAGCCAAGCTCCGGCGCGCGTTTCACCGCATGACCGGCCTTTCGCCGCGAGAGTTCGCGCACGCCGCGCGGCTGGAAAAATTCAAAAAAATGCTGCGCGAAGGCGCGGAGATCACCGACGCGCTCTACGCGTGCGGCTATGGTTCGCCGAGCCGCATTTACGAAAAGACTGACGCGCAGCTAGGCATGACCCCGGCCTCATACCGGAAGGGAGGAGCAGGCATGAAGATCGGATACACAGTAGCGCCCAGTACGCTGGGAAAGGTTTTGATAGCAGGAACGGACCGCGGCATCTCTGCCGTTTACTTGGGAGATGATGAGCGCTCGCTGATAGGCTCACTGCAGAAGGAATATCCCAACGCGGAAATCGGTCGCGCAGCCGAAGCAAATCCCGCGTGGCTCAAGGAAATTCTCAGCCGCGTGGAAGGCCACGCGCCCAGCGTAAATCTCCCGCTAGACGTGCAGGCAACCTCGTTTCAGCGGCGCGTCTGGCAGGAACTCCAGAAGATTCCCCGCGGCGTAACGCGCACCTACACGCAGGTGGCGCGCGCTCTTGGCAAGCCGCACTCCGTACGTGCCGTTGCTCGCGCCTGCGCCACGAACCCCACGTCGGTCGTCGTACCTTGCCATCGTGTAGTTCGCGCCGATGGAGCGCTCGCCGGCTACCGCTGGGGCCTACAGCGCAAACAAAAACTCCTCGAGCGCGAAGCCGCCACCGCTTAACCAGGGGGCCCGGCTTCAGTCGTGCCTTGTACTCTGATTACAGTGGCTGGTTTTAGCCACTGAGGTCAGCAGCAACGACTAGCGAAAGTCATCGTTCGAGCCCCGATTTCCATCGGGGTCCGAAGGATCTCATTCTTCAAATTTTGCAGGAATTGAACCGGCATCTGCCGCTACTCGTGTGGCTTCTCGATCCTCGTGCCCTTGGGCCAGTCGGCCTTGAATTTGCCGTCGCCGATCTTCAAATTCTTCATCACGTTCTTATAGCGGGAAATAAAATAATCCGCCGTGCCCGCTTCAAAAAACTTCTGCTGCACCGGCATCCACGAGGCTTCGTCGACCCATAAGCGAATCTTGGTGATCTGTTTGCGAACGTCACCGGAATGGGGCACCAGTTCGATAATGGCCATCTTCTGGCCGTCCAGTTCTTCCTCTCCGGAAAAGACCACGTCGTAATTCTTCCGCAGGTTCTCCACGCGCGTCCCGAATCCCAGCGCGAGGTATTGATCCGCCAGCGCGCGGTTCTTGCCGATGTTGTATTCCTCCACGCGGTTGATTTTCGGCGTATAGACATACAGATTGTCACCATTGCGGATAATCGTGCGCGGATCCGGCCGCGTGAAATCAATGCGCATCTTGGAATCCTTGCGCACATAGATCTCGCCCGATTCAGTGGAGGTGTCCTTTACCAGCGCGGTGTAGGTGATGTGATCGAGCGCCGCGGTCAGGCTGCGGAAGTCCTCCGCCGACCGGTCCATCATACTCAGCACGTATTCGAGTGTGAGTTTTCCCCCGCTCTGGCGATTTCCGATGGCGAAGGTGCCCGGTGTTCCCAGGATCCACAAGAAAACAAAGACAAAAAGTGCTATTCGTTTCAATGCTACCCCTAATTTTTCTAAACATTCTCTGTTTAAAAGGGTAGCATAGTGGCACAGACTTAGCCTGTGCAGGAGTCGACCCTCATTCCAAGCGAATTGAGGAATCTGTTTTGCAAAACTCAAGAAAAAGCAGATTCCCCGGGCAAAACGCGCCCTCGGAATGACAAGTTTGACGGTTAGTGCTTGATTTCCACCCGGTAGGCGATGACGTTGCCGTTTTCGTCGCGCAGCGGCTCGATTTTCCCGATGGCAAAGCGGCCATCCTGCAGGTCCTGTCCGGCCTTCTGCAGCACGTTGTGGAGGTCGTTCTGCAGCTCGGGGGTGCGCTCCGGCGGCGCCAGCACCCGCGCGTCCACCTTGTAGACCTCGGTTTCGCCCGATTTCGAAACGCGTTCCACCTGCGAGGAATTCACGGGCAGGCCCACCTGCGGCTGGTCGTGAAACCAGCTCTTTGGTGTGAACACGAACACCAGGATCAGCGCCACCGCGACGTCGTACTGCCACGAACCGCGCTCGTACGACCAGAAAAACATCCGATAGAGGGCTTTTCCGCTGCTTGCCATGATCTAATCTGCTGGTATTCCGTCCACGATCACGCCATCGCGCATGTGCACCACGCGGTCGAAATATGTGGTCGCTTCCGGATTGTGCGTGATCATCACGATGGTCTGACCCAGGTCCTTGTTCAGCCGCCGCAGCATTTCCAGCACAATCTCGGAGTTCTTGGTATCCAGGTTGCCGGTGGGCTCGTCGGCCAACAGAATCTTCGGCTCGTTGATGATGGCCCGCGCTATGGCCACGCGCTGCTGCTCGCCGCCGGACATTTCCGAAGGCCGGTGGTTCAGGCGGCCGTCCAGCCCGAGCATTTTGGTAACGACGTCGAAGCGGTGCGGGTCGAAGCCGTCGCCGTGAATATACTGCGCGATGGCGATGTTGCCCTTGGCAGTCAGCGCCGGCAGCAGGTTGAAGCGCTGGAAAACGAAGCCGATTTTGTGGCGTCGCAGCTTGGTGCGCTCCCCATCGCTCATGGTCACCAGGTCGTTGCCGTCCACCAGCACCTTGCCGCGCGACGCCTTGGCTAGCCCGCCGATCACGTAGAGCAGGGAAGACTTGCCGCAGCCTGAAGGACCCATCACCGCCACGGCCTCGCCCGGCAGCACGTCGAGATTCACGCCGCGCAGCGCGGGAACCTCCACTTTGCCCGCGTGGTAAAGCTTCCAGACGTTTTCGACTTTGAGTATCGGCTCCACGATTTTCAGCTGGGGCTCCGATGTTCCGGTGGAATTCGTTTGTATTGTAACTGTGATTCCCATCTCTGCCTAGTTTCCCCTCGCTGTGTGCTCCTCGGGAGGGCACGGTTTCAGCCCTGCCGAAAAGCCCTAAACACTTTTCCGGGCCTTAGCTCCTGGAGGTCAAAACGTCTGTTATAAAACGCCCCTAATCGTACGCCAGAGCTTCCACCGCATCCTTGCGGCTGGCTGCCCACGCCGGGTAGCTTGCGCCTACCAGCGCCCCGATGATGGCAATCAGCCCCGCGCGCACCATCCACCCCGGAGTAATCAAAATCGAAAGCGTCGGGAACAGCTTCAGGAACCCGGCGCGCACCGCGTAACTCAGCCCAATGCCCGCAAAAATTCCCAGGATGGCCAGCAGCGTCGTTTCCGCCAGCAGCGCGCGCACGATCAGCAGTTTACCGGCGCCCAGCGACTTCAGCACGCCGATGTCGCGTGTGCGTTCGAGCACTGTCGTGTACATGGAAAGAAAAATTACCAACAGTCCGATGGCTACGGCCAGTGCGATCATGGCGTTGATGAACGTCTGCAGCGCCGGAATGTTCGACGAGTTCATCATGGACATGTACTCTTTCACGGGCTGCACCTTATTGTTCGGGAGTATGTCTTTGATTTCGGCCATGACGTCGGTGGTATGCTCCGGCCGGGTGCATCTCACCAGGAAAATCGTCGCTTTGTCATGCGCCCCGACCAGGGCTTGCAGCGTCTCAATGGGGACGAAAATCCGCCCCGCCTTGCCATGCTCCACGATGCCCACGATCTTCCAATCGCGATTCAGAACCGTGTAGGTGTCACCTAACTTCACGTGCTTCGCCGTGGCTTGCCAGTCGTCCACCAGCATGTCGTCGGGACCTTCCAGATCGTGGCCCCGTTGGAACACGAACCCGTTCGAAACCTGCCGGAAACTTTCTGGATCGATTCCCCATATCGTTTCCACGCCGCCCGCGGTGTTGAATTGCAAAAGCGCGGGAGTTACGTACTCTACGTATTTCAACTCACGAATCTTGTCCGCAATCTTGATCGGCATCGGCGCTCCCGAAAATCCGATAAACACCGAGGTCGAACTCGGTTGCACCATGATGTCCGCGCCGATGCCCTCGATGCGCTTTGCCGTTTCCTGCAGCATTCCCGACGTGAGCCCGACGATGATGATCACCAACATCACTTCCACGGCCACTGCCATCATGCCGATCATCGTGCGCACTGGCCGGTGAAACAAATTGCGAAATACGAACTGCCCCATCATGGCTTTTCGTCCCCGGGCTCTTCACCGACGTGCACAATCTCCGCTCCCGCCGGCGCCTCCAGCTTGAACTGCTCCGGCGTCAGCGGTTCGTTCAAAGCAATCTTGCTGATGGCCAGGTCCAGGTGGTATTCGTCGTGCGGCCGATTTATCCCGATAATCCTCGGATACTCCTCACCGCTTCCCGGCCCGACCGGCTGCCAGTCCGCATAGCGCGCATCGGAAAGCAGCGCGCCCTTTGGCCCAAACGCTTCCAGCCGCACCACGCGCAGGTCCGCGCGGTCAAACCAGATCTTGCGCAAAATCTCCGATTTGTATCCTCCGCGCAGCACTGTCAGCACGTAGTAGCGCGCGTTCTCGTCGTTGCTCTCTTCAATCAGCACAATCTCTTCCTTGCGCACTTCCGGCCACAGCAGTGCGTCCAGCAGGTGCTGCGGGCGCAGGTTTTCGATGGGCTTGCTGCTTTGCCGCTCCTGGGCCACCCGCCCGGTCAGGAATTTGTTCTTTGGCGGAATGGATACCTCAAAAGTCTGCGCGTCGCTGGTCATGTCGAACACCGTCTTTCCCACCACCGGCACCTGCCCGACCATGCGGATGTTGTACGGCCGCGAGGCCAGCAAAAACGCCTTCACCTCGTGATATTCGTCAATCACCCCGGTATATTTCGTTCCGCCGGTTGCCTTCAATTCCAGCGTTGCGTTGATGCTTTGCAGGCTGTGCGCTTCCGCGTTATAGCGGTCGAGCAGCTCTTCCTCAGTGGCCTCGCGTGCCACGGGACGAGCGGCGGGGGGGACCACCTTCGTGGTTTTTACCTTGCCCCCACAACCGCAAGCCGCTGCCGACACCGCCAGCAAAACCATGCGCTTCCATGCATGTTTCATCAATTAATTCCGCTTCTTCTGCCTGTTTAAGCAATCTAGCAGCCATCAACAACACCGTCAAACCGGCTCGGTAGCAACGCCATCTTGGCGGAAGCACGCTGGCCGACAGGATGCCTGCACTACCCCATGCTGCTTTACTGCGGCCGCGCGATGTGCACGTCAAACGACTGCAGCGCCGGGCGAACCCGCCGGATGATTTCGCTGGCCCACAGCGTTTCGCTCAGCAAGGTCACCCAGCCGTCCGCCGGTTCGCAGATGGCGCAAAAGGTGTAACGCTTATACGCGGTTTGATAGGCGTCGAGTCCCCGGTGCGAAAGCTCGCCCTCGAGCTCCGCGTCCCGAGTTTCCGCCGCAGCGCCGCAGCGGAATCCAAATGTTTCGCCCGCAAATCGTGCCACCAGGTCACGCAGCTTTTCCGCCTCGGGATGGCGGATCACCAGGCAGCGGTTCGCCGCCTCGCGAAATTCCACATTGTGGTTCCGGCAGTACTCACGTACACGGTCCAGATGGCTGAAGAAATCCACCACCCATGTTTCTTTCCCCGCCAGCGCCGGAAACGCCGCCGCCCAAATGGCCGCGGCTTCTTCGCCCCGCACAGGCTCGCGGCTTTCTGTTTCAATCAATTCCAGCCCCACTGCTTTTGTGTCCGCGCCCAGGTCCATGGCCTGGACGTCCAGCGAATAGGGCGGCAAATCGGGCAACTGATTTTCGGCGGGCAAAATTACTCTTCCTCGATTTCCCCAAAGGTGGCGCGGAATTCTGGCGAGGTCTTGCGCACGTCCAGCCAGTTGAAGAAGGCGTCTGGCGTTTCCAGCCAGATGCGGAACCACTCCGCGATTTCCTTCTTCTCCCGGCGTTTGTGGTCTTCCACCTTGCGGTTGTGCGAAATCATTTCCGCGCGGCGCTTGCCGAGACGCGCAATCTCCAGCACGCGCTCCACGGCTGCTTTTTCGCCGTGCGCGCGGAATCTCCGCAGCAGCTCGTCCAGGCGCGTCAGGCTCACCTCAGCGTCTCCGAGCGTGCTGAAATGCAGAATGTCCTCGAACTCTTCCTCAAACCGCTCCTCGGCCTCTTCCCGCTCGCTGAGTTGCACCTTCCAGCCCGCGCCCTTCAGCACCTCGGCGATGTATTCGTTTCCCGTTTTGCCGGCCTCGCCGTGGTCCGCCAGCAGCTTGCGGCGCAGCTGGTCGATTTCCGCCATCGACCATTTTTGCGGGGCAATGTCCCGCGCCGCCTCCAGGATCATCTCTTTTTTGTGCTTGAGCGATTCGCTCATCGTTTGCCTTTGCGGTGCTTTACGCTGGCTATTGTAGGATGCGGCGGGACCACCGGAGGGTCCGCCGGCTCGCCCCTCAACAGGCGGTGATATTTGGCCACATTTTCGTTGTGTTCCGCCAGTGTGGAAGCAAAAAAATGTCCGCCCTGGGTGTTGGCCACGAAATACAGGTAGTCCGTGTCTGCGGGATGAAAGGCCGCGGCCAGCGCCACCTCGCCAGGATTTCCGATCGGCCCCGGTGGCAGCCCCTTGTAGCGATATGTGTTGTAGGGCGAATTGAGGTGCAAATCCCGCAGTGTCAGCGTGCCGTTGTATTCGTCGTCCATCTGCAGCGCGTAAATCACCGTGGGATCGCATTGCAGCGGCATGTCGCGCCTCAGGCGGTTGGTGAAGACGCCTGCCACCAGCGGCCGTTCGTTGGGTTTCGGCGTTTCCCGCTCCACCAGCGACGCCAGCGTCACCGTACCACCCACAGACTGCCCCGGCTCACCGCCACTTACACTAACCGCGTCCGGCGCCACACGCGCTAGAGCTTCGCGAAACTTGCGTAGCATCATTCCGGTCAGCTCCGTCGCTGACGGATGCAGCGGCAGATTGTACGTCGCCGGGAACAGAAAGCCTTCGAGCGTTTTCGCTTCCGGGAAAAGGTCTTTGACCTGGCTCGGGTCCTCGGCGGCTTTCAAGAATTCATCCGCCTTCATGTACTTCATCCCTTCCAGGTCCTGCGCGATCTCGAAAATCGTTTCCCCTTCGCGCACCGTAAATGGCTGCACAAACACGTCGCCGTTGGCGATTCTCCAAAACACGGCCTTGCCCGCAAGCGCGCGATCGAAGTAGTAGTCGCCTGCGACCAATGTGCGCTTGGGGTGCCGGCGCGCGTAAAATTCGAACGCGAAGGCGTTGCGGATGATGCCGTTTTCCGCCAGCAGCCGCGCCGCCATGCGCCGTGAAGCTCCGTGCGGTATGGTCACGTACACGCCTCCGGCGGGAATCGTGCCGTACGGTTTTTCGATGCAATACCAGAGGTATACGGTGGCGGCGCCGGCCGCTAGCAGAACGATCAGCAACAGTGCGACGAGGATTCTCAATTCAGCTGTTCTCCTTCGCCGAGCTTGTGCGTGCCAGGTATTCGCGCAAAATCACCATCGCTGCCACAGCATCCACGGTGTATTTGCCGTCCGAGGCGCGTGCCGCTTTCTTCCGCCCGTGCTGCGTTTCCGCATGCACGATCCTCCGCCCCATCTCCTCCTCGAGGATGCGCTCCGCTTCCCAGCTGGTCAGCCGCTCGTCCACCATTTCGACGGGCACGCCAATCTGTTTGCGTACACGCTGCGCGAAACGCGTCGCTTCTTCGGCCATCTCGCCGCTCGAGCCGTCGAGCCGCAGAGGAAGCCCCACCACGATTTGCCGCACGCCGAGTTCCCCCGCAAGTTCCCGCAACCGCCGCATATCCTCGTTGCGGTTGATGCGCTCCAGCGTGTCGTAGGGTTGCGCCACGCGTGCTTCGCTATCCGCTACGGCGATGCCGATCTTCGTGCGCCCATAGTCCAGCGCCGCGATGCGAAAACCATCGGCCGCGCCCGCAGCCGCCAGAGCGGCCCGTTTTGCTGCATTTCCCTTCATTCTTCAATTATATCGTGATGCCAATCACATTTCCGGGCGGCTGGAGTGTCTTTGCCGCTTGAAAGTACCTTGTCCTTAATGACAAATAAGGCGCTACGAACCGCCGGAAACTGTTCTGCCTGGCCCTTCTTGCCATGCCTTTTTTCGCGGAACACTTGCCCGCAAACGGACGTTTGCACAAGCTACTAGGTCCCCTTGTCAGCCACGCAAAGACAACGCCAGCAATATGTCGGTGGACGGAATTCGAAGCAAGGTCCTCGCCTCTGGGATTAGAGTTTTTTTCAGTTTTCCACTTAGGGCCAAAAATCTTTCGTTGCAAAGGAGCCCGGAAATCCGCAACCCAAAACTCGACTCGATGGAACTGGTTAGTAAATCAGGCGGTGACTTCATGCACGTTACACCGGAAGGCCTGTCCTGAGCTTTCAGGTCCGTCCCAAGCTGCCCGTCCTGGAGGGGACAAGACTCGTCTTTGAAGGGTTATTCGATAGTGAGGTATTGCAGATCGTGGTCTCACCGGGTCCAAAAAGCAAAAACTATTCACTCGCGGCGCCGCCTCGTCGGATACTCAGCTAGTTCACCCACCCGCACCAACTCTACTTCTGATCTGTCCGGTGATTGCCTCGGCTCTTTTCTGCTCTCAGGGTTTTCTCCCTCGCGTGCCGTTCTCCCAATCCGACCAAATGCCGTAGATCTTCAAATCCTGCTCCAGGCCGGTCTCCTTCAACATGTGCTCAATCTGCGCGCGCGAATAGCGCGGCCCGATCGGCTCGGCGCGGTCGGCAATCCCCCACGCCGTCACCGCGGCCAGCACTGTGTTTAGCTTCAGCTCGCGGATATCCACTTTGTCAAACGTGTCGGAAGCCGCGTGATAATTCTGCAGATAGTTCGCGACCTCTTGATTCGCCACCAGGTTCGGCACGCCTTCCAGCATAAAATCGAAATGATCCGTGCCCCAGCTGGCATCGTAGGAAAGCTCGTCCGCCCCCCATCCTGTAAACGGCTTCAAGATTTCGCGCACCGCCGAATCGATGTCCCGCCGCCCGCCCAGCGAGAAGCCGGTCACGCGCCCGACCCCCGAATCGAAAATCACCACGCCGCGGTACTTGTCGAGCTCCGCACGATGCGCCTTCACGTACTCCCACGAACCCAGCAGGCCTTCTTCCTCGCCGCTAAATAGAATGAAACGAATCGTGCGCCGCGGCAGCAACCCGCTGGCCTTGATCGCTCGCGCCGCTTCGATCACCAACGCCGCGTTGCACCCGTTGTCGAGCGCACCCGCGCCCAGTTCCCAGGAATCCAGGTGCGCGCCCAGCACGACAATCTCGTCAGGCTTTTCATAGCCGCGAACTTCGCCGACCACGTTCTGCTGTTCCACGTGCTCGACGGTTTTGTTTGGCATGGTCAGCCGCACACGCACCTTGCCTCGATTCAGCCACGCCGCGCGCTCAAGTCGCAAGCCGTCTTCTCGCGCTAGCACCGCTTGCGGCAGCCGTTCCAGCCTGCCATCCGGAGAATTCGTGTGCCGGTAAAGCAGTTTGCGTTCTCGCTCGCCAACCCACAGAATCGCCAGCGCTCCCGCCTTCACCGCGCGATCAATAATCCCCGGCGGGTTGCGGTATTCATTGAAAAGATCGTTCCACGTGTAGCCGATTTCCGTGTGCGCTAGCAGGATTGCCCCCTTCGCCGCCCTTCCCACGTTTGCAAAGTCCGCTTCCGTACCCGGGCCGATGTCCACCAGCACGCCTTCTAACCCGTCCGCCGGAGTGGCCGGCGAGAGCCCGATGGAAACTAGGGACACCGGGAAGGCATCGCCCGCGGTCACTTCCAGCCGCGTCTCGCCCTCGCTCCACGCCACCGGCAGCGTGTATTTCTCCGTGTGCGCATCCACGCCAGCCGCACGAAATCCCGCCAGGCCCCATTCCACGGCCTTCGCCATCGCCGGAGAACCCGTAACCCGCCCGCCGATCGTGTCGGTCAGCCGCCGCAGATTTTCTTCCAACGGCGATTCGCCCATCACGATAGGCGTAATCTTCGCCGCCGCCTGCGCGCACGACGATGTCTCCGTCGTCGAACATCCCGCCGCCCCCTGCGCCATTTGCCCGGGCCTCAGCGTATCCGTTTTCACCGGCGGCAACTGCGCGCGGAGAGGCAGAATCAAGGTCAAGCACAAATATGAAAACCAGATCGAGCGGCCGACAAATTTCAGCACGGATAAATTCCTTTGCGTTCTGGAATGAAACGTGCGAATTATAGCGCACATAGCGGCGAAATCATCGGGAGACTCCCTTATGGCGGAAGAGCAGAATACCGGTCCGAGCGCGTGGTACTACGTGCTGGGGACTGCCTTCATTGTTGTGGGCGTGGGGTTCTTCGCCTACACGTTGCTTGACGGCATATTTCACATCACCGACAGCCTGACACAGGTGGTCGTTCCCGGCGAAGCGGATCTGACCCTGCATCCGAAGCTCGAATACACCATCTTTGTGGAGCAGCAATCCGTTGTGGACGGCAGAATCTTCTCGGTAACGGAAAATCTCAGCGGTCTTCGATGCCATGTACGTAGCGGCGGCGTGGATGGGGCGGAAATCGCTTTGCGCCCGTCGCACAATTCAACGACCTACAATGTTAACGGACGCTCCGGGCGATCGGTGCTGGAATTCGACACCGAGGAGAGCACGGAGTATCACGTCTCCTGCGCGTACGAAGAAGGAAGGCAAGGTCCTCAGGCGGTTGTGGCGGTAGGCGCGGGCGTCCTTGAAAAAATCTTTTCCATGGTTCTCAAGTGCCTCGGGGCCATGTTTGCCGGAGTGGGCGCTGGCGTGGCCATCCTGGTTGTCGCTTCCCAGAAAAGACGCAGTGCAAGAAAACGCCTTGCGCAAGGCATGGGTCTGCCGGTTCCCGAGTAGCACAGGCTTTAGCCCGTGCCGGGTAGGGCCGGCGTTCAGCCGACTATTGCTTCGCGCTCAGCACGCAATCCGCTACCCGTGCGACCTGCACCATTTCTTTGACGTCGTGCACGCGCACGATATGAGCGCCATTCAAGATGCTTGCGGCAACGCTTGCCGCTGTACCCCAGATGCGCTCTTCAGCAGGTAATGGCAGGCACCCGCGCGCCAACGTCACTCCCAAAAATCCCTTGCGCGAAGTCCCCACTAGCAGCGGGTAACCAAGCCCCGCCAGTTCGGGCAACCGCGCCATCAACTCATAGTTTTGCTCAAAACTTTTTCCGAACCCGATGCCGGGGTCCAGAATAATCTGTGATTTGCGCACGCCCGCGTGCCGCGCGAGTTTCACCGATCTGCGCAACCCGTTCTTCACATCGCGCAGCACATCTTTTGCGAACGGCCCTTTTTGCATCGTTCGTGGTGTGCCGCGCATGTGCATCAAAATCAACGTCGCGCCGGACCGCGCGGCGACCTCCGCGATGCGCGGATCATTCCGCAGCCCCGAAATGTCGTTCACGATCTCCGCGCCGGCGCTGAGCGCGGTTTCGGCCACCGTGGCCTTTTGTGTATCAGCAGAGATGGGAATCTTCAGCCGCCCGCGCAACGCATGCAGAACCGGTAGCAGCCGCGCCAACTCTTCGCTTTCGGAAACGCCCACGGAGCCGGGCCGCGTCGACTCGGCCCCAATGTCCAGGATGTCCGCGCCAGCACGCTGCAGCGCCAGCGCCGCTTTGACGGCATCCGCCACGCGGAAATATTTCCCGCCATCGGAAAAGCTGTCCGGCGTCACGTTCAACACGCCCATCACCAGCGTGCGCTGGCCCAGTTCCAGCGTTCCCGAGCGGAGGCGAATTCGAAACTTTTTTCGATGCTGCGTCATCTCTGACGCAGCAGTGTAGCGCAGCTCGCCGACACCCGCTCAGAAAGAGATTCTTTGTGAAAAGATCCAGCGGTGGTTGTACGTGTGAAACTCCGTCGTCGCGATTTGCATGCCAACTGCGGCGGAAAAACGGAATCGCCGGTTCAGGTGCACGCGTCCAAAGCCGATTCCCGGCGTCAAAAACAATTGTCTCTCGCCGGCGAACTTTCCTGTCTCGTAAAACGCTGCGTTTGTTTCCAGCTCCGGCCACAGCTTCCACAACGCCCGGTACTGGAAAGCCGTGTTCCATTGGAATTGCCGCCCGATTTTGGTCGTGTCTCCAGTCGGCAAGCTCTGGCCCACCGTGGATTGCACGTCAAATCTGCCCCAGCCCTTACCGAAGGCCAGCGTCGGCGTTACCACGCCGTCGCCGGATCCGTAACGGTGCGCGCCGGTCGGCGCGGTCGCTGCCAGAATAAACGTCAACAGATAATTTCCTTCCGTGCGCTCCGCCGAGGCGATCCGGAATTTCACCTGTAGCGGCAAATCTCCGAATCCACTGGGCGGCCCGTTGGGAGACGTAATGTTGTAGGTCGGGACGCCCAACAAAACCTGCGTGCGCGGGCTGGTAATCAGCTCGACTCCTCGGTTTCCCCCCAATTGGAACTGGCGATTTCCCCCGGTCGTGGGCTGGTCATAAACGTCATAGCGGATTTCGTTTTTCAAGCGCCCCGAAGTGGTGGCCAGCGGCGAGAGCCAGTCGGGTTGTGTCTCTTCCACCTGGTCGGTCATGCGCAACCAACGGTCCAGCAGGCTGGGGCCTTTCTTTGCCTCTGGCGCGGAAGAATTCTGCGTGGATTCGTCTCCTTGCTGCGCTGAGCCATCCTCGCTTGCCCGCGCCGCGGTTGTCGCCAGCACCGCCAACATTACCAACGCGGTTGCCCACAGCTTGTATCTCATGTGGATTCTCCGTGCGAAAACTTGCGCCCAAAACAAAAACGGCCACCGCCAGATTCCTCTCTGACGGTGGCCGCTCGAAATCGTAGAAATTTGTCTAGTCTACGCCATCAGCCTCCACGCGCCAGCCCGCGCAGATGCGCAACAACAGAGATTGCACTCCGGAGTCGCGGCGAGTTGGCGTGGGTGCTGCAAACTATCCCTCAAATCCCAGATTCAAGATAGCCACCCTGGACACGGGTGTCTAATCCATACTTTAGATGCATGGCATCCGAAAAAGTAAGACGCTGCTTCACTTGAAGTTTAGGAGGCGAGGGCTGTTGGTGTCCAGTCGTAGAAGGGCTTCAGCCCCTGAAGCTCATGCAGATCTCTTCTCTAGAGCCTGTCAATCTAGGTCGAAATCGCGGATGGGCTTCTCGGCGGGGGCGTCCTTGGCCTTCTTCATGGCCTCTTCGAACTTCTTGGCGAGGATATCTTCTTTGTGCGTTTCGTTGAAAAAAGAATCGGCGAACTTGTCTTCGCGGTTCTTCCGCTGCTCTTCCAGGATGTTGTGCGCCTGGGTCAGGTCCACGTCCGGCCCGGGCTTCACGTGAGCTTCGTGCGACAGCACCGACCCGAAAATCGGGTCAATCAACAGTTTGGCCTGGCAGCACGGGCAGGTCACACTCAGATTTTCGCCGTCTTTGCGTCCCATGGCTATTCCATTCTACGCCATTTTCGGGGGAACAGGATTCCCCGCGAGATACGTGTCCATCGTGCGATGATCCGGATGAATCCGGTGATTTCCGTACAGCAATTTCCGCAAAATTGCGGTTGGCCGCGCGTACCAACTGGCCCACGAAAGGGGAGTGTCGCCGTTCATGTCCTTCGGTCCAACTGTGCCCCCCCATCCAGCAGCAGCTGAATCGCTTCTTCATCTCCAAATGCTGCGGCCCTGTGCAGTGGTGTCTCACCCTTGGTTCGGCAATCGCGCATGAAGCCTCCCGTCTCGACGTTCGGTTTCGTGAAGCTATTCGGGTTGGCTCCATGTGCCAGCAGCACTCGCATCACCAGGTTTCGACGTAATCGCTCTGAAGTGCATAACGTCGCATGCAGCGGAGATTCTCCGGTGTCCTTGTGACATTGGTTCACGTCCGCGCCGCGCTCGATCAGGAAGTCGCAGAGCCTCCAGTGTCCATGAAAGCATGCCGCGTCCAGCCCTAGGTTTTCTCCCAGCGATTCGATCGAGGCGCCGTTTCCCAGTAGATACTTCATGGCGCTCACATCCCCATAGTAGGCGCACCACCTCAGCAGAGAAGCGCCTTCGGCATCCGTGGAATTCGCGGGATTCCCGGCAGCTAGGTACTCAAAGACCAGGTCCTTGCGCCCGTTCGTGATTTCGTCGAGCATCGCCACAACCCACGTACTCTACCATAAGGGACGGAGCTTCGTTTTTACCGTCGGTCACATGTCACATTGTTTCGACGCAAAAAAAAGGCGCGATTTCTCGCGCCTTTTTCTCCTACTGGTTCCTGCTATCTGTCCGCTGCTATCTGTTCGCTATCCCTCACGCCTTCGCCGGCGAATCCCCGCGCGTGAATCCCGGCGCGGGCCGCATCTCCGGCCGCACTACCTTCGGGTCCGCCGCAGGCGCTGCCGCCGTCGGCGGCGGCGTGGGAGGCGTCCGCGGCTTCTCCGGCAGCGGCTTGCCTTCCATCAGCAGCTTTACTTCGTTGGCGTCGAGCACCTCGCGCTCCAGCAAGGCCAGCGCGATGCGGTCCAGCGTATCCTTGTTGGTGTTCAGGATATTCTTCGCCTTCTCGTATCCCTCGCTGACAATCCGCTTCACTTCGCGGTCAATCTGCAGCGCGGTGTCTTCGCTGAAGTCGCGGTGCTGTGCGATTTCGCGGCCCAGGAAGATGGCCTCTTCCTTTTTGCCGAACGCCAGCGGCCCCAGGTCGCTCATGCCCCACTCGCAGACCATGTTGCGCGCGATGTCCGTGGCGCGTTCGATGTCGTTGCCCGCGCCGGTGGTGATGTGTCCCAGAAAAATCTCCTCGGCGGTCCGCCCGCCCATCAGCACGGCCAGCATACCTTCCAGATATTCCTTCGTGTAGGTGTGCTTGTCGGCTTCCGGCAATTGCATCGTCAAGCCTAGCGCCATGCCGCGGGGAATAATCGTCACCTTGTGAACGGGATCCGCTCCCGGTGTCATCGCCGCCACCAGCGCGTGCCCTGCTTCGTGATATGCGGTGTTGCGCTTTTCCTCGTCCGACAGGATCATGGACTTGCGCTCCACGCCCATCAGCACCTTGTCCTTGGACATTTCAAAATCGTCCATAGCCACGAACTTGCGATTCTGCCGCGCCGCCCACAGCGCCGCTTCGTTCACCAGGTTTGCCAGGTCCGCGCCGGAAAAGCCCGGCGTGCCGCGCGCGATGATGGAAAGATCCACGTCGTCGGCCAGAGGCACCTTGCGCGTGTGTACGCGCAGAATTTCTTCGCGGCCCTTCACGTCAGGGCGCGCAACAACCACGCGGCGGTCAAAGCGCCCGGGGCGCAGCAGCGCCGGATCGAGCACATCGGGCCGGTTCGTGGCCGCAATCAAAATCACGCCTTCGTTCGATTCAAAACCGTCCATTTCGACAAGCAACGCATTCAACGTCTGCTCGCGCTCGTCGTGGCCGCCTCCCAGGCCCGCGCCACGATGGCGTCCCACGGCGTCAATTTCGTCGATGAAGATGATGCACGGCGCGTTCTTCTTGCCCTGCTCAAACAGGTCGCGCACGCGACTCGCGCCCACGCCCACGAACATCTCCACGAAGTCCGAGCCGGAAATCGAGAAAAACGGCACATTCGCTTCGCCGGCGATCGCCCGCGCCAGCAGAGTCTTGCCCGTGCCTGGAGGCCCAACGAGCAGCACGCCCTTCGGTATGCGTCCGCCCAGCTTCTGGAACTTTTGCGGGTCTTTCAGGAACTCGATGATTTCCTGCAGCTCTTCCTTGGCCTCGTCGCTGCCGGCCACGTCCTTAAACGTCGCCTTCTTCTGTTGCGCGGAAAGCAGCCGCGCCCGCGACTTGCCGAAACTGAGCGCTTTGTTCCCGCCGGCTTGCATCTGCCGCATCAGGAAGAATACAAAGCCCGCCAGTAACAGCAAGGGCAGGGCATTCAAAAGGATCAGAACCCAGTCGCCACTGCGTACTTCCTTCACGCTCAACTGCACTGCTTTGTCGTGCAATGTCTTAGTGATTTCCGGCGCATTTTCCTTGGGAACAGTCACGCGAAACTTGCGGTTCGCCGGGCGCACATACTCGCCCTGCAACTCGTAGCTGTTGGGCGAGAGGTACATGGTCACTTCCTTGACATCGCCCTCATCTACCTTGGCCATAAATTCGCTGTAGCTGGGCGTCTCCTCGCGGGCCGCCTGCCCCTGGGTCGACACCAGTTTCCAGAGCATCACGCCGAGAAACACGATGGAGATCCAGAATAGAATCGTCTTTGCCGTGGAATTCACGTTGCCCTCACAATCCAGCCCTTGGCCCGACCTACAAAAACTCTTCGCGCCTTTTTAACGCTTGCGCTTATTTGCTTTGACAGCTTTCTTTCGAGGCACCTCTGCGCTTACCAGCGACCTGCCGTTTCGCCCCAGCCCATTGGGGCCCGCCAGGCCGTATCCACACCACATAAAGTTAGATGCGGTCCGGAAGCCAAAGTAATCGGGCTCCAGGTTCACGCGCCGCTGCGATTCCTTGTCCAGCAGCACCGCCAGGCGCAGCGAACGCGGCTTGCTTTCGCCGATGCGCCGCAGGAGAAAATCCTGGGTCACGCCGCTATCGAGCACCGCGTCCACCAGCACAACGTCGCGCCCCTTGAATCCCGCATGCTCCGTGTCGGCACTTGTCGTTTCGCGGTTGCCAAAAAAAACCTCGCGACGCCGTTGCCCGCCCAATTCCACGTCACGCACATCCTCGCGCACGAAGTGCATCGCCACCTTGCCGCCGATCTCCCGTGCCAGGTCAGCCGCAAACACGTACGAGCGATCCATCACCACTACCAGGTCCAGGCGCCGCCCGCGATTGGCCTTCGCAATCTCCCGGCCCAGCGTTTTCACCCGGCTGGCAATGCGCACAGCGGAATACGAGGCCCCTCTTCCGCGGCTCACGTTCAGGATTCCTCCGCGATCACCACACCTTTTCGGCTACCTTCGTGCACGGCAAATTCGGCGGCCGCCGGTAATCCTAATGCCCAAGCCACTTTCCCGGCACTCGTCAGCACCGGCCAGGACTCCTTTTCCCACCGCGTGAGCCCTTGTTCGTTAAGCAACCGCGCCAGCGTGTGCCGCTTTTCATGGCCCACTGGACGCATGGCATCCCCTGGTTGCCAATGGCGAAGAAACACCGGCTGCTGCAACCGGTCTCTGTCCAAAACTGCCCCACTTTCACTAGTTTCTCGCCCTTCCGAAGGCCAGTCAATCACCCGAACGGCCAAGATGCAGGAAAGTGCATCAATTCGCATGGGTTCCCCAAGGGACGGGAGTTTCACCTCCACGGAAAAGTACGATGAAGAAGTCTCAGGCTTACCACTGGCCGCCGGGCGGAAGACCAGCGTGTCCCGCTCGCGCCGCACTTCTACTCCCCCCGGAAGTTGCACGACCTTTCCTGAATGTCCGTGCTGCGCCAGGTGTAGCACCGCCTCCACGTGTTGCGCGCCCAACTCGCCGGAGCGCGGCTTCACGCGTTGCACCAGTCGCCGCACCATCCGCTTAGCCAAGGCAGCTTGCAGCCCCTGTGGCACAGGCACTCTTGCATGTCCTGGGAGCGCCTGTGCAACCGATCCGCCAGCAACAATCTCGCCGCCTGGGGGGAGATCCGTTTCGAAAGCATCATTCTCTTTCTGTCCGGCGTTTAAAGCGCGGATGGGAATGGCGATTCCTTTGCCACTCTCTTTGGCAAGAGTGCCGACACGCAGCTCGCACTCATGTTCCAGGTACGCGTTATCCTCTCTCGCGAGTTCCGCCAACTGACAAAAGTGTTCGACCGCGGAGGCGTTGAATTTCTTTTCCAGCAAGCGAAGGAGCTGCCACCGGATGCGTGCCCGTGTTCGGGTCACATCGCGATTGCTAGCGTCTTCGCGCCAAGCTTGTTTCTTGCTTCTCAAATAAACGCGAAGTTCCGCGCGTCGGATGCCCAGCAGCGGCCGAAACACGCAGCCGGAGGTCGGATGGATTCCCGCCAGTCCGGCAAGCCCTGTTCCCCTCAGGATGTGCGCCAAAACCGTTTCCGCCTGATCGTCCGCGGTGTGCGCCACCCCAACCCGGGCAACGCGCCCTTCCTGCACCAGTCGCTCAAAGTACGCGTAACGCGCGCGGCGCCCGACATCTTCCATATTGGCGCGTTCGCGCTTTGCCTTCGCACCAACATTCTCGTGCGCCACAAAAAATTCCAGACCATACTGTGCCGCCAGCTTGGCTACAAACTTCTCGTCCGCCTCCGAAGCCTTGCCGCGCAACTGATGATTGAAGTGGGTCACGCACGGCACGACGCCCAGCTTTTCGCGAAGCTCCACAAACAGCCGCAGCAGCGCCACCGAATCTGCCCCGCCCGAAATGCCCAGCCCAATTCGCTCTCCCGCGGTCACGTGGAAGCGCTCGCGCAGCACCTTGCGCAGTGTCTCCGCAAGCACGTGTTCGTCCGCGCGGCCCTGCTTTTTCTTTGTTTTCTTGGCGCGCATGCCCTTGCGCGTATCCTAACACCAAGTAGCGCCCACCTTCAGGCGACCATGTCCAAGGCTGATTACGGCAAGCCAAGCGCCGGAGGCGCGAAACAACGTCGCCCAGCGGTTCATTAAGCGCTGAGTATCCAAGGCCAAATGAGCCAAGCTCCGGGGGCGGCACATCTTCATTCTTAACGATTTTGCAACCCTGCGCCGACTAGTGAAACGCCGCTACTGGTCTTTTCTTCATTCAAGGTAGTCATTTGTCCTGCTTAATTTTCCATTTCACCTGCGCAGCAAACTCATCGTCCCGAATGCTGAATACGTCGACTTCCGTGACATTCATCGTGTTCTTCTTCAATCCAAGTCCACCGAGGAATCGCGACGCCGTTTTCGCAGAAAACGCGATACCGCGAAGATCAGCCCCATACAACCGGCCACCGGTTAAGGAACGAAGGGGACTACAGGCAGCAGCGACGCTGGGATAGCCACGTCGGATAGCTTTTCAACAAAGTTGGCGAATTCCGCATCACCGGAGATGCTTTCCGAAATACAAAGCGGTATTCGTGGCAGGCGGCGCCTTAGAACGCATGGCTTCGCCCCAGTTAACTGAACCTCTCTTTCTAGGTCCTTGGCCACAATTTGGCTCTGCTGCTGGTCCGAAAGTGCTTTTAGGTCCGCGACGAAAGCCACTTTGTGCTTCGGGTCAAGACGAAATCTTTTCCCGGATTCCAGGTTGTAGATTGAAATACACTAGAGCCGCACTGCGTCTCTAACCGCATCTTCAATCCTTTGATCTTGAGTTTTCTTATCACCAACTCAGCGGGGACGTTGCATCCTTGCTGGTCTTGTTCCCAATCTTGACGTCCGCTCGCAGCGTGGCCACAGAAACAAGAATCGTAAAGCTCAAAACGCCTAAGGCCCGGAAAATCCGGGACTCAAAAGCACGCTGGAATAAATACAAAGGTGATCTACCAGGCTGTGTCTACTTCTATTTCGCTTCGCTGCCGACGAGCTTTTCCACTTCGACCAGTTCCTTGGGCACCGCCGAAGTCAGAATCTCCGGCTCGTCGCTGGTTACCAGCACGGTGTCTTCCACGCGGAAGTGCATCTCCTTGTCGGGAAATTCCACGATGGGCTCGACGGTCAGCACCTGCCCCGCTTTGATCGGGCCGCTGGGACGCATCACGTCGTGCGTCGCCAGGCCCACGAAGTGCCCGGGGAATCCGTACCACTGCGCGCCGATGCCCGCCTTTTCAAACACCGCCTTGCCCGCGGCTTCCGCCTCTTCATACGTGTGTCCCGGCTTCAGCAGCGCAATCGTGGCCTTCTGCGACTCCAGGTCCAGCGCGTACCACTTGGCCTGCTCCGGCGTGAATTTTCCGCTGATGTTAAACGTCCGCGTGATGTCCATAGTCATGTGGTCGAGCGACGCCGCGTAGTCAAACACTACAAGCTGATTCGCCTCGATCACCTCGCGGTTCGAAAAGTAGTGCCACGTGTTGATGTTCTTCCCGGAGCCGACAATCGCCAAATAAGCCACGCCCTGCGCGCCGTGGCCGTAAAAATAATCGTACGCACGCGCCTCAATTTCATACTGGTGCATCCCCGGCCGAGCGTGCGCGATCCCCGCGCGGTCGCCCTCGGCGCTGAGCTTTCCGTTGCGGCGCAACACTTCGATTTCCTTCGGTCGCTTGATGTTGCGCATAGCATCGATGAACGGCGTCACGTCCTGTAGCCGTACCATGGGATATCGTTCCCCCAGCAGCTTCACGGACGCCATGTCCTGCATCGTCTCCTCGTGGTACGGATGCGCAAACTTCCACGCGTGGTCGCGGCCTACTTCGCCACGCGCCCCGTCGGCCTTGTCCGGAAAGCCCAGCCGCACCCACAGGTCCACGGCCGGGTGCGCCTCCACCACCGATGAAAGCCACAGGTCCAGATTCGCAATAGGCATCACGTGCGCGAAGCCCAGCTTTTTCGCCTGCTCCGGCTGCGAAAGCAGGTTAGCGCCATAAACCTGCGCCGTGCGCCCTGCCTGTTGCGGCTCAAACAGCAGCAAATCGCCGTTGGCGTTGTTGATGGCTAGCACCGCGCCAGGGTCCTGCGCTCCGGTGTAGTAGTAAAAATCGTTGTCTTCGCGGTAGTGCGCCACCTCCGCGATTTCGTTGCGCGCAAAGAGCAGCGTGTAGCCGGTCTTCGCCTGCGCGGCAAGTTCCGCGCGCCGCGCCGCGAATTCCTGCGGCCCGCCCAAATCCTCAATTGCCTGCCAGTCCGTGTACTGCGCGCGCGCCGCGGCGGCCAGGCACAAAAACAACGAAGCAAACAACGAAACGCGGACCATCTGGCGGGCAAGACTCTTCATTGCAAACTCTCCCTCTCTGGATTAAATTCAGGCGGCATAAGCTTACCGCCGTTCGCCTCGTTTTGTGCAGGGCCAGTCTTTGGACTGGTCAGCGGGTGCCTCACCAGTTGGTTTCTGGAAATTGGGTCTTTGGGTTTCCGGGATCGTGCCGTTACGTCTCTGTCTTATTTCAACAGTCGCGCTTGCTCGAGGATCTGCTCCGGCCGGGCACGCACGCGAATATCGTCGGTCAGATTCGCCCAGCGCACCACGCCCGATGCGTCGACCAGAAATTCCGCGGGACGCGCAATGTCGTGCCCGTCCACGCCCGCGCCGCGGTGCAGCACATCATATTTGCGGATGGCGTCGGTATTCGGGTCGGAGAGAAACGGAAAAGTGTAGCCCGCCTTCTTGCACAAATCGCGCGATTCCTGCGGCGAGTCCACGCTGATGGCCACCGGGCGCACGCCCAGTTGCTGGATTTCGTTCAGGTTTTCCTCGATACCCCGTAACTCGGAGTTGCAGAACGGTCACCAGTAGCCACGATAGAAAACCAGCAGCACGCCCTTGGGCGGAGTCTGCAAATTGGTCAGCGGCTCGGTTAGTAGGCTGGCCAGCGAGACTTGCCGGTTTGCGGTGTCCGTCAGCGTGAAGTCCGGAGCCTTTTGCCCCACGCGCGGCGCGGCGGCGGATTTCGGGATCTGCTTCGCGCCGTAAAAAACGCCGAAGCAAAAAAAGCCCGCGGCCGCCAGGCCGAGCACGCCCAGGATGGGTCCGGCGATTTTGCCGCGATATTCCTGTAGCTGCCCGAAAGCGCGGCGCACGCCGGAGGTCAGCAGAAGCAAGCCCGCGGCAAAAATCAAAAATGTGGCCCAAGGAACGTCTCGGGTGACGGGAAATTTTGCGAAAACGGCAAGGTAACTGGGGATGGCCAGCAGGCACAGCAGGAATCCAATCCAAAGGTGCCAGTTGCGGCGGCGTTTGCTCATGCGGTTGTCTCCGTGGCGCAGCGAAGCCATTTTAGACGCAGAGCGACGTGATTTGTAGTAGCCGGCCCTTCAGGCTGGTATTCCGCAACGGCGCCAGAAAAACAACCGACCTAAAGGTCTGCACGCTGCCTGCCCTGAGCGCAGCCGAAGTGCGAATTTCCGGGTGGGGATTTTTTCCCTCTGTTCAAGAGGCCCGGGCTTCAGCCCCGGCGCAAGAGATTTACGACAAACAGGGGTTTTAATTTTGACCCCTGAAGAAAGTCTTTTATTTTCCAATTTCAGTTTTGTCGTCTCCGCGCCCTCTACGTTACTATTCGTCTTTCGCCGGGCACTGGTCGCTCAAATTTCCCCTTCTCCGAAATAACAACTACCGATCACCAACTAAGAACCATCCCTTTGGGTCACGGAACATGGGCCACGATTCTTTGGGTACCTTTCTTGCTTAAGGCTATAGCTACTTTCGTTTGATCGATGTTAGACAGCTGTCTTATACTCGAAGCCATGCCCCTCGACTACCGCAAAATGCTTGCCGACCTCATCCACGAGCGCGAAGACTGGCTCCGCAAGCGCGACGACGCCCTCCGCGAACTCTCCCGCCTTTCCGAACTGATCCGCTCTACACTCAACATGCTTCCCGAAGAGCAGCGCAGCCAATGCGACGCGCTTCTCGAGAGCCTCGACCGCCGGCCCGCAGGGCTTACGCTCGCCATCCGCCTCTGCTTCACCGCTGGCAAGGAGCGCGCCGCCAAGAGCTGGCTCTCCCCGGCGGAGATCCGCGATCAGCTCCGGCAGAGCGGCTTCAATTTTGAAAGCTATAAGGCTAATCCGCTCACCTCCATCCACACCACGCTGAAGCGCATGGTTCCGCACGAAGTGGAATGCAAAAAGGTGAACGGGCAGAAGCTTTACCGGTTGAAGACCATGGAACAGTGGTCGGCGGCGCTGGCCGAAACGCGCAACTGGCTGGCCGACCACAAATATCTTGCTGTTGGCGGCGGCGCGTGGCGCCTCGCCATGCAAAATCCGCAAGCAAACTCGGATCGCCCTGCGTCGGAAAAACCGAATCGCAAACGCCGCTAAGCGGTAACCCGCTCGGAACAGAGACCACAGATTCAAAGGCCGAACCTGGTACGCCCGGCGCTCTACCTTGGGTCGTCCTTCCGCTGAAATCGGGTTGGCGGCATTATGGACTCACGGGTTGCGGCTGCGGGCACTGAGTTGCAGACGGCCGCTGGTTTCGCTCTTGACGTTCCGAGATGTACCTTCCGCCAAGGCCTTTCGCTGTATCTCTTATGCGAACACCCAGGGGGTCCCAGCACACTCTTTCCGTTTTACTGCTCGCTCATCGCTGGTTGCCGGCCACTGTTCCAACGGCCAAATTGTCAGCCGCATCGAAAGAGAATAGAATGGGTTCGTCCGCGCGATCCAGGCAGCTGCAATCTAGCCGGCTGCCGGGAGGTAGAGGTATGGCGCGCAAGGCCATTCGTGATTCAATCTTCCAGAAAACTTTGATAGGGGTGCTTTGCCTGCTGGTGGTTCTGTGCCTGCACGCTCCGGTTGCGATGGCACAGCGTGGCGGCGGCATGCACGGCGGGGGCTTTGGTGGGGGCCACTTTGGCGGAGGCGGCACCCATTCGGGCGCAAGCGCGCGCTCGGGCGGCACCCATACGGGTGCAAGCGGGCACACCAACGCCTCGCGTGGGACGGCGATGCCAACGGCTCCACAAGCGACAACGGGAGCTCGCGCCTCGCTAGCGCATAGCCCGGTTGCCCTGGTGGCGTCGACCAGATTCAACTCTTCGAGCTTGGCGTTCCGGCCGCGGCCGGTTCCGCACCCGACTCCGCAGCCACAGCCGATCTTCTTCGTTCCCGTTTTCTTTGGTGGTCCGTTCTTCTATGGCGGGTTCAATTCGTTTTGGGGTTGCGATCCATACTGGGGATGGGGACCCGGCTGTTATTCGCCGTTCTATGGCTATGGGGGTTACGGCTACAACGGCTTTGGCTACGGCGGCTGGGGTTACTACGGAGGCTTTTACAACGGCTGGGGCTGGGGCGGCGCGTACCCGGGCTTCGGCGCGAATACGAGAAGCAATTTGTATTCGTCCAGCCCGAGCCTGGGCGCACAGGACACTGCTCCGGCGCAGACCTATGGGGCTCCTTCCTATCCGACGGACACGCGTTCGCGCGACCTGGTGGAGTTGTTTTTCAAGGACGGCACGGTGTTTGACGTGACGGATTACTGGGTTGCCAACGGCCAGCTGCATTTCCTGACCGTGGAGGCGCGCGGCGAAAAGGCTGCAGAGCACGTGGTGCCGTTCGACACGCTCGATCTGCAGACCACCGTGGACGACAATACGAGCCGCGGATTCAAGTTCCAGTTGCGTGGCGAGTCGATGGAGCAGTATTTTCGAAACCACCCCGAGGTGGTGCCGAAGGTGGATCCGGAAGCACCGAGAAATCCGTGACCCGTGTTCTGTGACCCGTGCTCCGAAGACGAAGAGTAACGCAGAGGACGCTGAGAAGCGCAAAGCACCCAGAGAAGAGAAACCGCACCATGAAAATCACAGGGTGCGGCACCCAAACCCAAACCGTTCATCGCGCGGGGCGGGCGATAGTAGGCGCGCCGGAGGTCCTTAGGGCGGGGCTGAGGAAGGATGTGGAAAACCGGAAAAAATGTTTGTGAAGAGGTGTTGACAATTTCGCTGGGTTTGCTAATCTTAGTGAGTTCGTTGGAGGCCACTCTGCTGGACAGGGAGGCAAACAAACGCTCTTTGACAACTGAATCGATGTGCCAGAATCTGTTCGACCTCATCTGAGCTTCGAGCGCAGATGGGGACTTTGAGTAATTTGAGCGACTAACAATTTTGCTTAGCAGGCTGGTCCCGGTTTGTAGCCGGGATTTTTTATTGCCCGCTTTTGGGTGGGCAAGACCCCCTAACGGGGGAAATCGCTAAGCGACAGGCTTCAAACGAGAGTTTGATCCTGGCTCAGAACGAACGCTGGCGGCGTGCTTAACACATGCAAGTCGCGTGCGCAGTTTCGTAGCAATACGGGACGGGCGCACGGCGCACGGGTGCGTAACACGTGGGCAATCTGCCCTCTGATGGGGAATAACCCCGCGAAAGCGGGGCTAATACCGCATAACACTCCTTGGGCTATGGTCTGAGGATTCAAAGCAGCAATGCGTCGGAGGAGGAGCCCGCGCCCGATTAGCTAGTTGGTGAGGTAACGGCTCACCAAGGCAATGATCGGTAGCTGGTCTGAGAGGATGATCAGCCACACTGGAACTGAGACACGGTCCAGACTCCTACGGGAGGCAGCAGTGGGGAATCTTGC
>DATFSI010000148.1:0-7566 GCA_035262705.1 Candidatus Acidiferrum sp.
GGACGCTCTCACTCCGGCGGGAGCAGAGGCAATCAGAGTAGCACCAGAGAGGCAAGCGGAAAAGAGTGTTTGTGGAAGCGTGGAGCGAAAGAGATAGGAGGAGATCTTCTCAATTCCTTCAAGGGCTGAAGCCCCCACATCTTGAAGAAAAGCCTGCTACGGCACAACCGAAGTCGTGTGCTCTCCTCCGTAAAGGTTTGGGGGGGGTGAAGAATCCTAAAGGCCGGACTGCTGGGCGAGCATTTCGCGGTTGAGGGCGATGCGGTGGCCGAGGGCCACGGCGGCAAAATGGGCGCAACCCGCGCGCTCCCCTTCGGCCCAGTTGCCAACGGCGGGCATCATTTTCGCAAAAAGCTGGTCAATCAGATTGAGCAAAGAGTAGTAGGTGGACACGACCTGGAGGCGCGTCCGATCCTCGGGAAGGTCCGGGCACAACTGGAGCATTTGCATGACGCGGGCGAAGTCGCGGCCGGAAGCCTTGGCCTGGATACCGGTGACGTCGAGAACTTCCGCAGACAGCGTGGTATGCAGCGTCGAAGCGGTTAGAGAGCGGCAATAGGAAATGAAGAACATCAACAATGTGAGCAGCGAGAACGCGAGAATGAAGGCGGCCATCATCGAGGCAGCGCCACCAGTCGCGCGGGAGTGAGACGCGAGTCCTCGTTATGACGCAAGATGGTGACCATCCAGGAGATCGGGAGGAAACAGCCAAGGAGCGGGCCGAGATATTGAACAAGAACCACTTCGTGTTTCGTGCCCAGATTTACAAGGGCGTAAGTGCCGGCATACGCGCTGAAATACAGGCCGAGGGCAAGCACCATCTGCACCAGGCGCGTGCGCGTTTCGCGGAGTTTGAGGACCGCCCCCCACAAAATATAGGTAATCACAAGCCCGACGAAGTACAGATTTTGCGATAACTCATAGGCAAAGGTTGTGTACAGACGCTGGGAGGATTGGGCGATGACACCATAGGAAAAGACGGCCGTCCCAAGCAAAAGAAGCACGGCCACCCAGCGAACGAATCGGGCAAAATGGAGCTCCTCGAACACACGGGATGCGAGGCTGATAACCACGATGAATAAACTAAGGGTCAACAACAAATCGGAGTAATAGTAAACGTATACGTAGTCCGGCGAATGGAAGCCGTAGTAATGCAGGACGTATTGGCGGACCAAGTCGGCGAAAAGAGAAAGGATTACGTACAGATTGAGAAAGAAATAGCGGAGGAGCGCCCCACGGAAAATCGAGCAGACGAGAAAACACACCTCTAATGCGACTCCCAGGATCAACATGCAAGTGAACTGGCTCGGCATGACCTTCCAGTTAGCCTGGCCAGCCGGGAATCCGAAGAATCTAGATTCGAGTCCGAGTCAGCCAGACTATTTCGGCGGATGTTGGCCTGTTACCGGGGGCGCGGGTGACAATCCGTTCGCCATAACGACAGCGCCGTTGCTGTGCGCTGCAATCATGGTTTTCAGACCCATTGCGCCTACAAGTATGCCCAGGGCGAGGGCAACTGCGCCCAATTTACGTGACATGGAAGTGCCTCCGAGAGCGGGAAATACGAACGGAGACACTCTATCCTGAAATAGGATAGTGTCAAGTAGGGCACACTTCAACCCTGCGCATAACGGTCAACAGCAGTCATCTCCTGCTTTCGCCTGGGCTTCGCCACAGACGCAGAAGAGGAGACTGCCGCCAGAGGGCACGATAGCGTTCCAAAACGGCTAGGGCAACAGTACTGACGTTCCAGATCGGCAGTACTAAAGTACCAGTGGGGTAAGAGCGTTGCTTGCAGAAACAAAGGGAATTTCAAAAAGATGGAGGGTCCATCGTGCGGCTTGACACTCTCCGCCTTCACTCCGTAGCATGAGAGGTTGCACTCCGCCGGCGTAGCTCAGTGGTAGAGCGAGGGTCTCATAATCCCTAGGCCGTGGGTTCGATTCCCCCCGCCGGCACCATTCATTCCAAATCCGCCGTGTATCCGCCACCAAATCAACCACTTGTTCCCGAGGAAACCGCCAAAGTCAGGAATTGGATTGCAGATGCGGATAGCATCGCCGTTCTAACGGGCGCGGGCATTTCCGCAGAGAGCGGCGTGCCGACATTCCGCGGCGGTGGCGGTCTGTGGCGCAATTTCCGGCCGGACGATCTGGCCACGCCCCAGGCGTTTGCGCGTGATCCCCAAGTAGTGTGGGAGTGGTATGACTGGCGGCGAGGGCTGGTCGCCAAAGCACGGCCCAATAGAGGACACCAGACGCTGGCGGAGCTGGAGAAGCGCACAACCAAATTCACACTAATCACGCAAAACGTGGATGGACTGCACGATCTTGCTGGCAGCAAGAACATCCTGAAGCTGCACGGAGACATTTGGCAGATTCGCTGCACTCGGTGTGAGAAATCCTGGCAGGATCGCAGCGTGCCGCTGGCGAAGGTGCCGCCGCAATGCGATTGTGGTGCGCTGGCGCGGCCGGATATCGTGTGGTTTGGCGAGCCGCTACCAGCGGGCGTCTGGAGCCGCGCCCGGCAGTCAGTGCAATCCGCTCAACTGCTGTTCGTGATTGGGACGTCAGGGCTCGTCTATCCCGCGGCGAACTTGGTGCCGCTTGCGCTCGAGCGGAGAGCCAAGGTGGTGGAAATTAATCCGGAGACGACGCCGTTTTCTGAAAACGTGGATTGCGCCCTCAGTGGCCCCGCAGGGGAAATTCTGCCGCGACTTCTTTCCGTCTAAATCTGACAGTATTCAAATCCCTAAGAAAGTTGGTTCAGTTGTAACTTTGAACATGCGTACCATTGCCGCTCGCCTTTTAAATTCCTAACCTTTTTTCGATCACCCGAGGTGTTCCCTTGCCCAACGAAAAATCCCGGGAAGCAGGGTTCGGCATCCACGCGCCGCGCCCATTCATTCGCTATCTTCTACTGGGACTGCTCGTGGCAGGCCTCGTTTTCGCGCTGCTCGCTTATGGCAAAGGAACGTTCCTGAAAGCCGGGTGGAAGAAAGTCATGCCGGAACAGATGGCTACGAATTCACCGCAACGCGCGGCTGCCAGCAGCGCGGCTGCTTCACCTGCGGCAAGCGCTCCGGTTCCTGCGAATCCTGCAGCGGGAACGGCCATTTCGGCCGACGATCAGGCACAAAAGATTTGGACGGACTTCGAAAAGACATCGTGGAACGAAGCGCTGCAAGCGTGGTCCGACCAGCATCAGGAGATCCCCTGCAAGGCGTTCCGCGGGACCATTTGGGGATGGGATGCCGACAGACAATGGTCGCACCGCTGCGCTCAGGCCGAGCAACCGGAGTCGGCTCGCTGGTCGTTTTACGTCTTTGCGGTGAAAGAGCCGCTCATCCCACGACTCGAACAATTCGAGGAGAATACCGCGACGCTGCCCGAAGAAACTCTGATTGCGATTCAGAACTCTTTACAGACCCGCCTAACGACGCAGTTTGGTCCTGGAGAGGATCGCACGCCGAAGCCGCTATCCGCGCAGGCCTTTTCGTGGCCCAATCTGCACTGGAAGAGCGGCGACATCGAAATCCAGCTTTTTGCTTCCGAATTCGACCCGCAACGCAGGCAAGGCAGGTTGCGGCTGCTGGCACAGCATCGCACACTTCTCGAAGCCCTCAAGGAGGATGAGCGCCTAAAGTTGATTGGAGCGGGCGCTCCCTGGTACGAAGCCGGCTCGGAGATCGATAAGCAGTTGGCGGAAAATTTGCGGAGTGACTTTCCGGATGCAGCAGTAATGCTGATGAAGCAAAGACCGGACACCGATCCGGAAGAATTGCGCAAGGCCATTCAACAATTTCAGAACCAGATCAGGGCTTCGCAGAGCGGAAAGCAAACCGGCGCGCGCGCGATGGTTCTTGCGGTTCCGCAAGCGAATTGGAAAGCAGACGAGTTTTATGGCGCACTCTTGAAATTGCTGACTAGTGCCAAAACGTCTGGCGCGGACCGGAAACCCGTGCTGATTATGGCTGCCGACCGCATGGCCCGGCGCCTGCCCTGGGTAGTCAAGAACGATAAATCCCACGAAGGGGACTGGAACGAGTGGCGAAAGCAATTGGCGAAACACGGAGTGATCTACGCTGAGAATGCAATGAGTTCCGTGGACGATTTCGGCGGATACACCGGGGCTCTTCTGACACGCGTCTGGAGCGAATTTGGCGACACGGCATGGGGCGAGCGGGCCTTTCTGGTGCTGCAACGCCAGGGGTGGGATACAAGCGAAGACTGCTCCGCGGGCAGCGATCAGTTTCGGAACGTGGTTCAACGAGGGCTGGAGTTCCAACAGACACATCCACATAGCGGCTCTCTTCCCGAGGTTGAACTGACCGTGGCTCAAGCGTACGAAACCTGGTGGTCGCTGAGCCAGGCGCCCCCGGGAGAAGAGGATTCCGATGTGGTGCCCGCCAATTATCAGGAAGACGCGGAAACGGCCCGCCAGAAAGCGATCCAGGTCTACGAGCGTTTGCTGCAATCGGCGTCACAAAGCGAGGAGGCTGCTTATGCGCGGCGCGTACTTCCCCGCTTGAAGCTGGGTGTTGATACGGGGCAGAGGCGCTACTACTGCAGCGTGAGCGACTAGCCGGACGGATCGGTCACGGTTGACACGGGGGACCGGCTGCGGCAGCATGGCGAATCAGTGTCCAGCCTTTCCTTGCCTTCAAAGCAGCTTCCGGATCTGGTGCTGGCGAATCCTACCGCAGGAGGCGGCCTGGCCGGCGAGGCGTTTGCACGCCTGCAAGAATTCGCGCGCAAAAACCGCTGGGAGGTGGAATTCCGCAGCACGGAGAATTCCGCCGAGTTTGCGCAGGCCGCGCGCGAAGAAGCAGCGCGGGGACGCCAACGCATTTTTGCTCTCGGAGGCGACGGCACCGTTCAGCTTTTGCTGAACGCGGTGGCGGGCAATGCGCAGGTCTCCATCGGCGTGCTCCCCGCGGGTGGCGGGAATGATTTTGCGTCGGCGCTAGGTTTACCGAAGGATGCGGTTTGCGCTGCGAAGATGATCCTCTTGCACGGCCAGACAAGCTGCCTGGATGCCGCCCACGTGCGCACAGCGGATGGCGTGGAACGCTTCTATATGGGCGGAGGGGGAATGGGCCTAGACGCCGAAGCGGCGCGTTACGCCAGCGGGGCCTTCCGCAAGATGCGCGGGAGAAGCCGCTACCTGTTTTCCGCGGTGCGCGCGCTTTGGGGCTTTCAGCCGCTAAACGTACGGGTTTCCTTGGAAGATTCCGCGCAGAGGGTGATTGAGGCCAAGGCACTCCTGCTGGGTGTTTTGAATACGCCGAGTTATGGGGCGGGATTGCGCCTAGCACCGGACGCCAGTCTGCAAGATGGAAAATTGAACCTGGTGATTCTGGAGGACCTGCCGCCGCTGGAAATAGTTCGCGTGCTGGCGCGGGCGGCGGTCTCCGGGGAAGTGCGCACGCGATACTTGCAGAGCTACACAGTTGGCCGGGCGCACATTGAGACGGATCGCGCCTGTTTCTTTCAGGGCGATGGAGAAATTATCGGCCGGACACCGGTCGAGGTAAGCGTGGTGCCGAATGCAGTGCGCGTATGGCACGCTCCTCGGAGCCGGGATACAGCGGGGGCTGGCTAAAAGGCGAAAGCTTCACTTCTTGCGGTCAATTTTCAGGTTGATAACGATTTCCTTGCGCCCATCGAGGGAGGTTACGCTGCGCACGGGCGACTTGGCGCCTTCAAGTTCGGCGTGAATTTCGTAGTCGGCATTGGGGTCCAGCCCGCTGAAGCGGTAGTTACCGTCGGTGTCGGCAAAGTTGCTGCGCACGGCGTTGGTGCGGAGGTTTTTCAGGAAAACCACGCTGTTGGGCAACGGATTGTCGGACTTGTCGCTGACCACCCCGCGGACGGTGCGCAATTGCGTCTCTTTCTTGGAATCCTGCCCGGCGGAAGCAACAGTCAACAAAAACAGCATGCTAAGAAGAAAAAACGCGCGGCGCGAAGGGTTCATTTGGATTCTCCAGCTTTCGGCGAGGCAAGACTCTCCAGCTTGAAGGTCAGCCGCTTTTGTACTTCCGCCATATTGGCCATCACTTCCTGAGACTGTTCCTTGTATTTCTTCTGACGCACGACTACTTCATATTGGATGCCGTCGGGGACGCGAACGGCAAACTCACCGCGGGAGTTGGTGTACAAGTCATAAAGGAACTTTTTTTCGCCCTTGCGTCGGATTTTGACCTCCACGCCAGGGAATGCGTAGGCCTTTTCGTTAAACACTGTGCCGAGGATGAGGAACGCCGGGATTATCCGGTGGTGCTTGTTGGAACTTCCCTGCGCCGATGCCGAGGGCGAGGCGGGCGCCGTTTCCGGGGGCGCAAGAGGAGGCGCAGGGGAAACGGGAACCAGGCCGGGAGCGGTGGCCGGTAAAAGAAAGAGAACCGCGAAAAATGCCAGGCAAAGAGCTTTCATGGAAAGGCAGCGAAAAAATGGAAGATTCACTTTATTTTAGATGCCCGGCGCGGGGGAGCGGCTTGCTCACTCGTCTTCTTCCTCGTCTTCGTCCGGGTCGTCGTCATCATCGTCGTCTTCTTCGTCGAGAAGATCGCCATTCTCGTCAAAATCGTCCTCGGCATCTTCTTCGTCTTCGTCCTCTTCGATGTCATCGGAAATGGGATTCAGCGCCACCGGGTGAGTTTGCGAGACTTCGAGTTCGGCCTCACATTCCGGGCAGCTCAGGATCTCTCCCTCTTCCACTTCGTCTTCGTCCACGTCGATTTCAGCGGAGCATTCAGGGCAGCGGAGCACTTTCTCCATCCTCCGATTCGTTTTCATCCGGCAAGCGCAAACCAGGATGCGCCAACCGGCGTATTATATACCCGGCTTGTGAATCCCAAGGAAGGCTCATTCACCGGCTATTCAGTGTAACCCAACAGCTTCGATGAAAGAATAACAGGCCATGGGCAAAGCATACCCGGACCGGCCAGTGGTCGGTGTAGGCGGGGTAGTAATCGAAAACGGGCGGGCGCTGCTGATCAAGCGCGGCAGCGAGCCGCTTTTGGGACAGTGGTCGATACCCGGCGGAACGTTGGAAATTGGGGAGACCTTGCAGGAAGGAGTAGCGCGCGAACTGCTCGAAGAAACGGGCCTCATTGTGGAAGTGCAGGACATGATCGAGGTTTTCGACCGCATTTTTACGGAGCATGGGCCAAAAAGCAGCGGCGACCCCGCGCGGCCCAAGTATCACTACGTGATTGTGGACTATTTGTGCGAGCGGCGAGGCGGCGAGGCCAAAGCGGGAAGCGATGTGACGGATATTGCCTACGCCGGGGAAAAGGAATTGGAAAAGTTTCATCTCACTTCCACGGCCGAGCGAGTGCTGCGGCGTGCGTTTGCGATGGGCCGCGAGCGTCAAAGGGCACGATGAAGATGGTGATCCGCTCACTTCGCAAGCTTTAGGATTGAGTTTCAGAAATTGGCTTCCCGAGGAAGTTCTCCACGCGTGCGGTCGCGCCGTTTGAATTCGCGCAGGATGTCGCGGAGATCCTTGGACGTGAAATCCGGCCAGCGCTTAGCGAGAAAGAAAAACTCGGCGAAGGCGCAT